>JBCDDI010000328.1:0-4721 GCA_039180365.1 Pseudomonadota bacterium | reverse complement strand
GCTTCATGAGCTGCAGCGGGTGATGCTCAACGGCAGCCGGCCAGACACTGACGGCTTCGATGCGGAAATGATGCTGATGTCGCTGCGGGCCAATCCCGACCATGACGACTGGCTGCTGGTCAACAGGTTCCTGAGCGAATTTGTGCCCTATGATTTTCTGACCCGCTTTATCGTCAACAAGCAGGCCTTTTACCGCGATTATGAAACATTCAGTGACGCCCACCGCGAATATGCGGTACGGCTGATAACGGCGACGTACTTTCCTGACAAGCAGGAATTGTGGAGCGCCTTTTTCGAGCAATGGAGGTTAAGCGATGCTTGATCCGATCCTGGAGTGGATATCCCGCATGTTCGGCATGTTCAAGGCCTGGCTCGCCAATCCTCATATCGAGGGCTGGTGGGGCTCGCCCGGCACAGAGGCGCGGCTCGTGGAAGAGCGCATGGAAATCCGCGCTCGAGAAACTACCCGCCTGGAAGGGCGGTTAGAAGCCACGGCAACCGAGCTTGGCACCACCCGGGAGCAGCTCGAAGAACGAACGCGCGCGTTGGCTGAAAACCAGGCCCGCCAGGCGGCGCTGGAAGCGCGCCTGGAAGAGTCGCGGAAAGCCTTTGAAGAGAAGGAGGCACTGTTTCGGGAATCCAGCGAGGCCCTCAAGCAGGAGTTTGAGCTCCTCGCCAATCGCATCTTTGAACGTCAGGGTCAGGCCCATCAGGACAAGCTTTCCACGGTGCTCTCACCCTTCAAGGACCAGATCGTCGATTTTCGCAAGCGGGTTGAGGAGGTCTACCACACGGAAAGCAAGGATCGTGCGTCGCTGTTGACGGAGGTGAAAAACCTCCAGCAGGCCTCGGAAAAGATCAACCAGGAGGCCGAGAACCTGACGAAGGCCCTGAAAGGGGACAGCAAGGTGCAGGGCAATTGGGGTGAACTGGTCCTCGAGCGGGTCCTTGAGGAATCAGGTTTACGTGCGGGCCACGAGTACTTTACCCAGGAGAGCCGGCGCTCAGAAGACGGTGATCTAAAGCGTCCTGATGTGCTCATCCGCCTGCCGGATGATAAGGACGTGGTCATCGACGCAAAGGTGTCGTTGACTGCCTACGAGCAGGCCCTCGCGGCGGATTCAGACAGCCAGCGCGAGCTGCATATGAAGCAGCATCTGGCGAGTCTTCGAGCGCACGTAAAGCGGCTCTCCGACCAGGACTACGCTCATCTCAATGACGTCCGCTCGCTCGACTTCGTGCTCATGTTTGTGCCCATTGAGTCTGCCTTCACCCTGGCTGTGGAAGAGGATCACAAGCTCTTCACGGATGCCTTTGAGAAGCGCATCGTCATCGTCAGCCCGACGACGCTCATGATGACCCTGCGCATCATCCATAACGTCTGGCGCGCGGAGAAACAGAACCGCAACGCCCAGGAGATTGCCCGCCGGGCCGGAGGGCTTTACGACAAGCTCCGCGGCCTGGTCGAAGACATGGAAAAACTCGGGCTGCAGCTCAGCACCGTTGAGAAAACGTATCAGGCGGCGCTCGGCAAAATAACCACCGGCAAGGGCAACCTGGTGCGGCAGGTCGAGCAGTTCCGGGAGCTCGGCGCCCAGGTTAAGAAGCCCCTGCCGAAGGCCATCGTCGATGCCGCGGAGCAGGAGGCGCCCTGAGCCAGCCTTGCTCGTCGCGGTTCAGCGGGCCCCTGGAGGCAAAGTGTGCGTTGCGTCTCGTTTCTCCCGCTTCTGTTCCGGGGCAGTGTCAAGAAGGCATATGAACTTCACAGAACGGGCCTCAAGGCGCCGGTAGATTAGCTCGCAGAAATGGATTGCGAGGACAACTTAATGCTGGTGTTAACCCGGCGTGCCGGCGAGTCGATAATGATCGATAACGAGATTGAGCTGAAAGTGCTCAAGATTCGCGGCAGCCAAGTGCATCTGGGTATCGATGCGCCGAAGAAGTCTGCCGTGCACCGCAAAGAGGTGTGGCTGCGGATTCATGGCGAGCCAGCCCAGGCACCGATGCACGAACACGAAGACGACGACTATTCCCAAGGTAGCGCCAATACCGCCTGATCTACCCCCGGCGCCTGGAGTTCATCCGGGCGTCCTGACTCTCTCCCAGACCTCAGACTCTCACGTTCCTTAGCTCGAACCCCCTAAAAAGGCCCCGCGCCCAAGGCAGATGATTGCCCGCTTCAGCCCATGGGTTGGCCGATAAAGGCGGGGGTTTCGCAGATGGCGTAGGGGTGAATCTCCCCCTCCGTAACCGGATAACGATGCTGATGAATGCCTTCTCGAACTTCCCGTTCGAGCTGCTCGCCGCTCGGTTTCAGGAGCACGCTGTCGAGCTCCGTCCAGATCGGATTCACCGGTGTCAGCGGCGTGAAGCTCAGCACTGATTCCCAGGTGGCACGATGCAGTTCCACAACGGCCAGGTCGTCAACGAAACCCCAGTGGGTGAAGGCGGAGGGCTGGCCGCTCGCAAAAAGGACGGCGAGTCGCTCACCGGCCGCTCTGGTCTGATCGAGCATGTCCAGGGCTACCAGCCAGGGGTGGGTGTCCCGGTATTTACCTTCGCCGCTCGTTTCCAGCAGCGCGTTCATTGCTTCGCCGCTGACGGTGGTGCAGAGACAGTAGGGATGGACTGTTTGTCCCGTCTGCGCAGCGTCGTCTGTCATTTCGTCGGTCCCCGTTTACTGATTCTCTCTTCATCGCCTCACTTCACCGCCGGGAGTTTAGCTCAGCCGACATACTGTACATACATACAGAGATTTTTATAATTTAAGCCCCCCTGGATACGCAACCACTGCGGTTGCTGGATCGTTCATGCCGAAGCTCGAGCCGCAAGTACCGCCGCCTCCTGATTATTACGCGGCCAACCTGCGCACGCTCTTTGCGCACGTAAGAACTTTCTATGGCGACCTCCTGCAAGCGGAGGAGGCGGCTTTCATCGAGACCTACGGCCAGCTCTCCTGCGACGCCCAGCGGCTCTACGCACGCCTGATCACTCGCAAAGGTCCCTGGCTGCGCTGTGACAAGCTCCGCTACGGAGAAGTTGGTGATAGCGACGCTGCCGTGGCGGAGCTGGCAACCGCGGGCTTAATCGAGCTGAATGAACCGGCACCCGCTGACGCCTTGCTGGGACTGCTCACGCAGGCGGAGCGCGCGGAGGCGTTTCCAGACCTGGCCCGGGCCCGCCGGGATGAATGGATTCTCGAATGCCTGTCACGGCACAGCGACCTGCGGATCCGTCAGGTTCTTGCTGCCCGCTACCGATGGCTGAGTCTCGCAAAGCCGGAGCGGCTGTGGACTCTGCAGCTGCTCTTCTTCGGCGACGGCCACCGGGATACGAGTGCCTTTGTGCTCGAGGATCTCGGTATGGTGCGTTACGAGGATTACGAACTGAAACCACAGAACCGTCAGTTCGCAAACCGGCCTGCTCTGGAACGGTTCCTGCGGCTCCGCCATTTGAGTGCGCTATCCCACCGGCTTGAGGAACACGATGGTCTTGCCGACTGGCTGCTGAGTGCGCTGGCGCTACCGGTCCACAACCGGCTGGAACAGCGCCAGCGCGATCGGGCGTGCAATCGGGTGGGGCACTACTTCGAGCGGCTGCGGCAGTTTGACGGCGCCTTGTCTGCCTACGGGCGGAGTGCCACCCATCCGAGCCGGGAACGGCGCGCCCGAATTCTCTCGCGGCTGGGAAATCCTGCTGCTGCGGCGGCGCTCAGCGAACGTATGGGCAGCAGTGCACGCTGTGCCGAAGAGCTCGATTTCTCACAGCGCTTCCGAGCCGACGCCGGGCGTATGCAGCAGCGGAGTCGGGCTGCCATCGAGACCACGGAGCTGCCGCTGGCCGAAGCACCGGAGGCACGGATCGAACGGCACGCCGCCGGACTGCTGGCGGCCAGTGGAGGCGTCGTCTTTCATTTTGAAAATGCGCTGCCGCTCGGGCTTGCCGGGCTCCTCTTCTGGGACGTCGTCTATGCGAAGCTGCCCGGCGTGTTCGCGAATCGGTTTCAGGCCGCGCCGCTGGATCTTTTCTGGCCGGATTTTGCGGAATCGCGGCGCGACGCAATCGAGGCGCGGACAGAGTTGCTCAAGGCACCGGGTGCGGTGCGTGCTGCGCTGCAGGAGACCTGCCAGCGGAAGTCTGGCGCAGCAAACCGGCTCGTTTCCTGGCGGCATCTGACCCCGGAAACACTGAATCTGTTGTTGGAGGGCATCCCTGAATATGCGCTGCTGGCCCTTGCCCGCCACGTGATCAGCGCACCGTACCGCACGCGCCGGGGCTTTCCGGATCTGACGGTGATTTACGGGCCGGGCAGCTTTGAGTTTGTCGAAGTGAAGGGACCGACGGATCAGCTGCAGCCAGGGCAGCGGATCTGGTTTGAAACCCTTGAGCATCTTGAGCTGCCTGCGCGCGTCCTTAAGTTTCGAGCTTGTAGCTGAGTCTGTGCCGGAATCGGAACAGAAGCTGGGTCGGCGAGCTTTATGACGGACCTGTCCACGGCCGGGCTCGAGGCAGAAGGTGCGACTGCCGTTTCGGTAAAAACGCTGGCGGAGTTTGTGCATCGTCGCGGCGATCTCTATCCGCAGTTGGGCGGTCGGGTCACCGGTGAAGAGGGCATTGCCTGCCAGCGACGGGCACAGCAGAGCCGGGGAGGCGCCTACCAGCGGGAAGTTGCCGTCCGCCTGAACTGCATTGCCGCAGGCGTTGCTCTGGTGGTGAACGGG
>JBCDDI010000327.1:0-4744 GCA_039180365.1 Pseudomonadota bacterium | reverse complement strand
TTCAGTGTATCCAGAGTCTGCATGAGGGCCTTGCTCTCACCCTCAACCTGACTGGCGAGAACCTTTACGCCGTTTATCTCGACGGCATTACCAGCCAGATCAGAGCCCTGGTTGGCGGCAAGTTTTTCCTGCGCCTGTGTCAGCTCACGACCCAGGCGTCGGTTTTCTTCCACCATGGCGGCAACCTTGTCCGCGGCGTCGCTGCGACCGCCTTTGACAAGACCGGCAACCGCCGCCAGGGCGTCTTCACCATCACGCACCCAGGCGAGTGCACCAGGGCCTGTGACTGCCTCGATGCGCCGCACGCCCGCCGCAATCCCTGTTTCCGACGTAATCCGGAACAGGCCGATGTCTCCCGTTCGCTCCACGTGAGTACCGCCACAGAGCTCGACCGAATAGCCGTCGCCCATGGTCAGCACCCGGACCTCGCTGCCGTACTTTTCGCCGAAGAGCGCCATCGCGCCCGCTTTTATGGCCGCGTCATAGCCCATGAGATCAACGGCAACTGCGCTGTTCTCCTGGATGCGCGCGTTGACCGCATTTTCCACCGCACGCAGCTCCGTTGCCGTCATGGGTTCCGGGTGCGAGAAGTCGAAGCGCAGCCGGTCAGGGTCGACGAGCGAACCTTTCTGCTGCACGTGGGCGCCGAGCTCCGCTCGAAGTGCCGCGTGCATGAGGTGCGTGGCTGAGTGATTCAGCTTGATCAGGCGGCGTCGCTCTGCATCGATAGATGCTGAAAGTCGATCGCCCACGGCCAGGGATCCGGCTTCGAGCTCGCCCACATGCAGAAACTGATCGCCCGCCACCTGTGTATCTTTGACAAGAAAACGAACGCCGTCTCCTTCAAGAGTGCCGGTGTCACCGATCTGACCACCGGACTCGGCATAGAACGGCGTTTCGTCGAGAACCACCACCCCCGACGCGCCGGCAACAAGACCATCAACGGGTTGGCCTTCGGGATCGTAAAGCGCAAGCACGGCCACCTCACCGCTGGCTGCTTCGTAGCCGGTGAAGGCAACCTTCCCTTCTGTGTGAATGCGCTGACCGAGCTTTGCATCAAACTTGGCGGCCGCCCGCCCTCGGGCACGCTGCGCTTCCATGGCAGCCTCAAAGCCTTCCATATCCACTGCAAGTCCCCGCTCACGGGCAACATCAGCAGTCAGGTCCACGGGGAAGCCGTAGGTGTCGTAGAGCTGAAAAACCAGCTCTCCCGGAATCTCATCGCCCTGGAGACCTTCGATGGTGCCGTTGAGCAACTCCATACCCTGACTGAGCGTTTCCGCAAATCGCTCCTCTTCTCGAGCCAGGGCACGAACGATGTCGTCCCGTTGGTCTTTCAGAATCGGATAGGCCTCGCCCATCTGAGCGATCAGCGGGTCCACGAGCTTGTGGAAAAAAGGTTCGTTGATATCGAGTTTGTATCCGTGGCGCAGGGCGCGGCGAATGATTCTCCGCAGCACGTAGGCCCGGTCTTCGTTACCTGGCATCACCCCATCGGCGATGAGGAAAGCAGAAGATCGGATGTGATCGGCAATGACCCGCAGGGAGGCATTCTCGAGCATGACCGCGTCGTCGTTGAAGCCAGCCATCTGTCCAACGGAGCGAATCAGGTTCCGGAAGAGGTCAATCTCATAGTTGCTGTGCACGCCCTGCATGATGGCGGCCATGCGCTCGAGACCGAGGCCCGTGTCCACGCCGGGCTGGGGTAGCGGCGTTAGTTCACCGTCCGCAGAGCGATCGTACTGCGGGAAGACGAGATTCCAGAATTCGATGTATCGGTCGCCGTCTTCTTCCGGGGTACCCGGCGGCCCACCTTCCACGTCTGGCCCGTGATCGAAGAACAGCTCCGTGCAGGGGCCACAAGGGCCCGTGTCACCCATGGCCCAGAAGTTGTCTTCGATATCAATGACCCGGTCCCGCGGCAGACCGATCTTTTCTTCCCAGATCGCCCGGGACTCATCGTCCGTTGGATGCACCGTGACCCAGATCTTATCAACCGGCAGCTTCAGAACTTCGGTGACGAACTCCCAGGCCCAGGCGATGGTTTCGTCTTTGAAGTAGCCGCCAAAGCTGAAGTTGCCCATCATCTCGAAGAAGGTGTGATGGCGGGCCGTGTAGCCGACGTTCTCCAGATCGTTGTGTTTGCCACCGGCGCGCACGCAGCGTTGCGCGGAGGTCGCCCGGTCATAACCTGGCGCCTCGCGGCCGAGCAACGCATCCTTGAACTGCACCATGCCCGCATTCGTGAAGAGCAGCGTCGGATCATCCCCAGGCACGAGAGAACTCGAGGGCACAACCTCGTGCCCTTTGTCCTTGAAGAAGGAGAGATAGGCGTCTCTCAGTTCGGCGGTGTTCATCGCTCCGGCCCGATTAAAAAAGCGCGCCAGTATAAGGGATGCGGACGGGGGATTCAGCCGTCGGACTGCGACCCCAGGAGGCCGTAAATGACGTCGGAAGGGAAGCCGCGCCGGGCCAGGAATCGCGCCTGCGTGGCCCAGTCTTCACGGTCCAGGGGCTTCCCATCGAACTTCCGCTCGAGCACACGCGCCGCCACCGCTCGCCATTCCTCATCCGTGAGGGTCAGGGCCGCTTCGAGATCTCCTTCGGCCACACCCCGAGCACCAAGTTCCTGCCGGATTTTTATTGGGCCGTAGCCCCGCTGAACACGGCTGTACACGAAGCTCTCGGCGAAACGACCATCGCACTGCAGGTCGTGCTCAGCGAGATAGTCGAGCACCCGGTCTATGAGAATCGCGGGATGGCCTTTACGCCGGAGCTTCTGGGCGAGTTCGCGCCGACCATGCTCTCGCTGCGACAGACTGCGCACCGCCGAATCGAGAGCCGCCCGGTAGGCGGTCTCCAGCGCTTCGCTGCTGTCCTCTTCACCGATGAGAGTGCCAGCCTTATCCGTCCCGGCTTCCGCCGCGCCTGGTGATAGCTCGATCACGTTCTAAGCACTCGCGTGCGGCAATCAGCCGAGCGGATCCTGCTCCGGCTCCGGAATAACAACCTCGTCGTTCGGCTCGTTATCCGGCAGCAGCTGCTGGCGAATCTGGCCTTCGATTTCTTCGCGGATCTCCGGATGCTCAGCGAGATAGTCCGCCGCATTTTTCCGGCCCTGACCGATCCGGTCTGTTTTATAGGCATACCAGGCGCCGGACTTCTCAACGATTCCCTGCTGTACGCCGAGTTCGAGGATCTCTCCCATGCGGTTGATACCCTGACCGTAGAGGATCTGGAACTCTGTCTGCCGGAAGGGGGGCGCGACTTTGTTCTTGACCACCTTGACCCGGGTTTCGTTACCGGTGACTTCGTCGCCTTCCTTGACCGCACCGATACGGCGGATGTCCAGGCGTACGGAGCTGTAGAACTTCAGGGCGTTACCACCGGTTGTGGTTTCCGGTGAGCCAAACATCACGCCAATCTTCATACGGATCTGGTTGATAAAGATCACGAGGGTATTCGACTGCTTGATGTTACCCGTCATCTTCCGGAGCGCCTGACTCATCAGACGGGCCTGAAGGCCGACGTGAGTGTCGCCCATCTCTCCCTCAATCTCAGCCCGCGGCGTGAGGGCCGCCACCGAGTCGACGACCACGACGTCTACCGCGCCGGAACGCACAACCATGTCGCAGATTTCCAGCGCCTGCTCACCCGTATCAGGCTGCGAGACGAGCAGACTGTCTGTGTCTACACCGAGAGATTGAGCATAGATCGGATCCAGCGCGTGCTCCGCGTCGATGAAGGCGCAGGTACCGCCCATCTTTTGGGCCTCAGCGATGACCTGGAGAGTCAGCGTCGTTTTACCGGAAGATTCCGGGCCGTAGATTTCCACCACCCTGCCGCGGGGCAGACCACCGATACCGAGGGCAATATCGAGGCCCAGGGAACCGGTGGAAATGGAGGGTATGGCGACCTGTTCCCGGTCGCCCAGACGCATCATGGAACCCTTACCAAACTGCCGCTCGATCTGCGCCAGCGCGGCGGTCAGCGCGCGGTCTTTTTGGCCGTCTGCCTTGCCAACGTCTGCTTTAGAAGTAGCGTTCGAATCGTTCTTAGACTTGGATTGTGCCATTGAGAGTGGTTTGCTCATGCTGGATGTCTCCTTATGCCACGCTCGCGAGTCCGCACTTTCAGGAGAGTGCCCACGCGATCGCCGCATGCTCGAACTCGAGGTTCGCCGAGAAACGGCGTAGGAAATCCCGAGTTGCCGGTACTGTATATCCATTCAGTACCCTTGGCAACACCATCCCCGGGCAATCCGAGCTGACACGGCGCTGACTGACAGCGCGGCCAGGCAAAGGCTGCCCCGCAGGCTCTACCAATACTTGCTCCACCGGAGGGAAGGCTGCAACATCGGCCGGTCCATGAGCACCCCAACCGTCTCGGCAGAGCCCGCCACCATCGCCCAGCACACGCCCATGATGCAGCAATAGAAGAGCATCCCTTAACATCAAGAACTTGGATGCCGTAGTAACGGAATAGTAACGGGATATATGACAGGTAAGTTCGAACTGTCCGGGCACCCGCATGGGGTCGGATTGATCGTTAGAACACCAGATCGTTTCGCGATGGGTTTGGCAATCGAAGTGCTGGAGCACCTTGATGGGGTTCAAAACATCGACGTCAAGGTGCTCCAGCACTTCGATTGCCAAACCCATCGCGAAACGATCTGGTGTTCTAACGATCAATCCGACCCCATGCGGGTGCCCGGACAGTTCGAACTTACCTGTCATATATCCCG
>JBCDDI010000326.1:0-4745 GCA_039180365.1 Pseudomonadota bacterium | reverse complement strand
GTAGTACCCCTCAACGCCTTTGTGCAGCACAACGCGCCGGAGGAGCGCAGGGCCCGGATCCTTGCCTTGAACAATCTGATGAACGCACTTTTCATGCTGATCGCCGCGGTGGTGGGCGCGCTGCTGCTGACCCTTGCGGACCTCACGATCCCGCAGCTCTTTCTGGTCATGGCGCTTATGAACGTGGCCGTGTCGCTCTTCATCTTCCAGCAGGTGCCGCTCTTTGCAGCGCGCTTCCTGGTCTGGATCCTGAGCCACACGGTCTACCGGGTGCAGCATGAGGGTCTCGAACACATTCCCGATCGGGGCGCCGCCATCATCGCCTGCAATCACGTGAGCTTTGTGGATGCCCTGCTGCTGGCCGGTGCCGTGCGCAGGCCCATCCGCTTCATCATGATCAAGACGATCTACGATCTCCCGGTACTGAACTTTGTGTTTCGCGTGGCCCGGACCATTCCGATCACTTCGAAGAAGGATGATCCCGCGGCCTACGAGGCCGCCTTCGAAGCCATCGACGAGGCGCTCGCCGCCGGAGATCTTCTGTGCATCTTTCCGGAAGGCTCCCTCTCACCGGATGGCGAACTGCACGAGTTCCGCCCGGGGCTGGAGAAGATCCTTCAGCGCCGTCCTGTGCCGGTGATCCCCATGGCGCTCCGCGGTCTCTGGGGCAGCTTCTTCTCCGCCGCCGGAGCCGGTTTCTTCAAACATCCCTTCAAACGCATCTGGTCGAAAATCGAGGTGCACGCAGACGCTGCCTGGCCGCCGGAGCAGGTGCAGGTTAAGGCCCTCGAGGCGCATATCCTTGGGATGCGCGGCGACTGGCGCTGAAGCGCTCTTGTCTACGGGACCAACAATCGCTCAGGCCGCGGCCGCAGCACCCATGATGGACTCGAGTTCCGCCGCAAAAACCGGCCGCGCGCTCATTCCCGCGGACCAGGCCTGCACAGCCGTGTGCCCTGTGCTGTCTACACCGAGGGTGCCGGCGAAGAGCAGGCAGATCCAGGTGGCGATGTCCGCCAGCGAGAACGTGCCGCAAAGATATTCTCGGTCACCAAGCGCGGCCTCCAGATCATCCAGATAGCTCGCAAAGGCAGTCATGGCTTCGTCCACAGCCGCTGCATCTCGATCGGCCGGATCCGGAATCATGAACACCTGTTGGATCAGCGTGGTGACATGCATGGCCATCATGGTATCGGCCCGATCCTCCCACCCGCGGCAGGCGGCTTTACCCGCGGCATCTGCCGGCATGAGCGGCGGCGCCGGGAAGGCATCCTCCAGGTATTCGTTGATCACCGTTGAATCCACCACCGCAAGGGCGCCGTCCTCCAGCGCAGGCACCTCTCCTTTCGAACTGACCGCCAGAAAGGCCTCAGGCTTCGGCCCCCAAAGCGTTGCGCGGCTCCAGGGAATCTCGGCAAGCTCCGCCCTCAGGCCCTTCTCGGCGAGAGCAAGCCGCACCTTCGCGGAAAAGGGGCTCAGGGTTCCGGACCAGAGTTTCACGGGCGTCTCCTTTAAGGCGTTTGTTGGCAGGAAAGTCTAGCCACCCCACTAGGCAAACCAACTACCCGGCAGGTAATCACCCCCGGGCGAGATCTGTTAGCCTGTGGGCCAGCGCGCTGTGGATCCGTCGGCTGGATGGGTCCCGCGCCTTGCGGCAGGCCACCTTGGGGAGGGGAACCATGACGCATCTGGATATGAGCCGCCGGGGCTTTCTCAAAGGCAGCGGGGCTACGGCCTTAACCGGGGTAACGGCTGGGGCCCTCGGCACGGGGACCCTGCTCTCGGCCACACCAGCCGCCGGCCAGGGTAAACCCTATCTCGTCGACGGGCGCTTTGACTTCGACACCGTCTACAGCCGCCTCGGCACCAACTGCACCAAGTGGGATCGGCAGATCGAACGCTTCGGTGACGTGAAAGTCGGCATGGGCATCGCCGATCTCGACTTCCGCGCGGCACCCTGCATTGGCGACGCCCTGCGGGAACGCCTCGAGCACGAGAACTGGGGCTATCTCAACCGCGCCATGGGCTACAAAGGCCTGAAAGACGGCATCTGCCAGTGGAACGCAAAGCGCTGCGGCCTCGAGATAGACCCGGAGACCATAGAGATTGCCGCCGGCGTGCATCCCGGCGTGGTTGCCGGTATCGAGACCTTCTCGCCGCCGGGCAGCCGGGTGCTGCTAATGACACCCACCTACAATGGCTTCTATACCGACCTCGAGAACACCAACACACTCCCGAACGAGAGCCGGCTCATTTTTGAAGACGGCCGCTACCGCATCGACTGGGAGGACCTCGAGCGGCGCATGACGCCGGACACCCACACGCTGCTCCTCTGCAATCCGCAGAACCCGACCGGTAACGTCTGGTCCGAGGCCGACCTGCTGCGTATCGGCGAGCTCTGCCTCGAGCACGAGGTGGTGGTGATCGCGGACGAAATCCACTCGGACTTTGTCCGCCCCGGTCATCCCTACACACCGTTCGCGACGCTCCCGAACCAGGACGTGGTCGACAACAGCATCACCTGCAAGGCCATTACCAAAACCTTCAACATGCCGGCCTCGAAGAACGCCTACTTCTTCTCCACGAACCCCGTCTACCTTGAGCGGGTGAAGAAGCGCCATCGGCCGGAGATCAATACCCTCGGCGTGGTGGCGAACGAAGCCGCCTACAAACACGGCGCAGCCTGGCTCGATCAGCTCTTGAGCTACATCGACGGCAACCACCAGTTCGTAGAAGACTACCTCGCGGAGAAGCTGCCGGAAGTGGGCTACACGCGCGCCGAAGGCACCTTCCTCTCCTGGCTGCATTTCAACGAGATCATGGACGCGGTTGGCGTGGTCGAGGCTTCGGCCGCCAGCCAGGCAACGGATGAGCCTTTAACGGAAACGCAGGTCTTCGAACGCTGGCTGGTGAGCGCAAGCGGCGTGCAGCTCAATGAAGGCGTGGACTACGGCAAAGGCGGCGAGCGTTGCATGCGCATGAACATCGGCACCTCCCGGCAGCTGCTCGAGCTTGCGCTCGACAACATCTCGGAGGCCGTGCGTAGTGTCTGAACGATAATGGGGCCACGCAGTCTCGCGCCCCTGGCGTTCCTCTTCTCAAGCTTTCTCACCGGCATCGCCCCCGTTGCCGTGGCGGGCACCTGCACGCCGGAAAGCGACGAGAAAGAGCTCCTCTGGGGCGACCTTCACGTTCACACGGCCTATTCGCTCGATGCCTATGCCTTCGGCGCCCTGGCAACGCCGGAAGCAGCCTACGCCTTTGCTCGCGGTGAGCCGCTGACGCTCGCTTCCGGCGAAGTAGCGAAGATCGAGCGCCCCCTCGACTTCACCGCCGTTACGGACCACGCCGAGACCTTCGACCTCATGTGGGCCTGCACAGATCCCGGCGAGTCGGACGATCCCTACTGCCAGTCGCTTCGTGAGAATCGTGAGGCTTTGAATTCGCGCAACATCTTCAACGATTTTCTACTACCGATCGTGAGCCTCACACCGCCGAGCTTTCCCGGCGTTTGCGCGACCGTTGATTGCGCGGCCGCGCGCATGAGCCAGTGGCAGCGCCATCAGGCCGCCGCCAACGCCGCTAACGAACCCTGTGAGTTCACGGCGCTTATCGGCTATGAATGGACGGCCTCACCCGGCGGCCGTCACTGGCACCGGAACGTGATCTATCGGAGCGAGCAGGTGCCGGATCAGGCCTTCGACTACGTGCGCTTTCCGGAAGTTGGCCTGCTCTGGCAGCAGCTTGATAAAAACTGCCGCACTGAAGACGGCTGCGATGTCATCACTATCCCGCACAACATCAACTGGGCAGACGGCGGCACTTTCGACCTGACCACGGAGCCGCCCGACATCACGGCCCTGCGGCGGCAGTACGAACGCCTGGCGGAGGTCCATCAGGAAAAAGGCAGCAGCGAATGTCTGCCCGCGAGCCGTGAGGAAACGGCCGGGGACTGTCGCTTTGAGCTTGTCACCGAAAACGCTGCCAAGCACCGGATGAGCGGACCGGTCGAGGATGAGAACGCCGCCTGGGAGCAGGCCCGCCAAAGCTACTACCGCACCTTGCTCGGTGCCGGCCTCGCCCACCCTGAGAATCCCTTTCAGCTCGGCGCCATCGGCTCCACGGATACCCACTTCGGTACGCCGGGTATGGTGGCGGAGGCGAGCTTCTTTGGGGGTATCGCACTCCTGTTTGCCTCACCGGAAGCAAGGCTCTCACGCACGGACTTTAACGGCGGCGGTCTTGTGGCCGTGTGGGCAGAAGAGAACACCCGGGCAAGCATCTTCGATGCGCTCAAGCGTCGCGAAGCCTATGCGACCAGCGGGCCGAGAATCGGCCTGCGCTTTGGCACCGAAGCTTACTGTGCGGACGAAGACACGGCCGCCGGTATCGCCATGGGCGGGACACTCCCGGACCGAAGCTCACCCGAGTTCCATATTCTCGTCGCCCGTGACCAGGCACCCCTCGACCGGCTCGAAATCGTTAAGGGCACCATGGTTGAGGGCGGTGAACTTAAGGAAAGCGTCCGCACGATCGCCACCTTCAACAACGACACCACCTCGCAGTGCATCACCTGGCAGGATCCGACCTTCGATCCTAGCGCACCCGCCTACTGGTACCTGCGCGTGCTCGAGACACCCACACCACGCTGGTCAAAGCGCCTTTGTGCGGAGCTCGATCAATGCGAGGCTTACCCGGACGCGAACGTGATGATCCAGGAACGCGCCTGGAGTTCGCCAATCTGG
>JBCDDI010000325.1:0-4767 GCA_039180365.1 Pseudomonadota bacterium | reverse complement strand
CCGCCACGCTGAGCGCAAGGCCCGCTACCGCAATGACGCTGATGAAGGAGATAGCACTGCGTCTCGACAGCGCATAACGCCAGCCGAGCTCCAGGGATACGGCGCGGGTCACGGCTAGGAGATGGCAGCCTTAGCGCTGGTCGTCAGCCCGGTAGAACAGTTGCCGGGCGCTCGCGGGCAGGCGGGAGGTTTTGCTGCTCTCACAGGCATCGGGATCGCCGCCGCATATTTCGCAGGAGACATCCATACCCAGGGCTTTCATACCACCACAGCTGCCGCTGATTGGCTTACGTCCGAACAGCACACCAACAGCCATAGCGCTCACGAGCAGGAGCATGAAAAGGAAGGCCAGCAGGACCGTGGTCATCGGGGGGGTTCCAGGTAATTCTGCATGGCCGAAGTATACCGCTCTTCGAAGGCTGACGCGCCTGTCTCCGTGGGGCTGTTCAGGCGTACGACAAAAAGCGCCGCCAGGCCCTGAGACTCAGCGAGGGCAAGGCCTTCCTCAAGACCGAGCACATTAAGGGCCGTCGCCAGGCCGTCCGCCAGCATGGTGGATTCGTGCACGACGGTAACGGATGCGACGTTGTGGGTCACCGGTCTGCCGGTGCGCGGATCGATGGTGTGGGACACCCTCCCGGCCTCGCTGTCTCCGTAGTCAATGAAGTTCCGATAGTCCCCGGAAGTAGCAACGGCGCGCCCATCGATGCTGAGCACCCGCTGCACGGCCCCTGCGGACGTCGGATCCGGCACCTCGACGCCAACGCGCCAGGGGCCTCCCCGGGGCCCCTGCCCTTGGCCGAGCACTTCGCCCCCGATATCCACCAGCAGATCCATGCAACCGAGCGACGTCAGAGCGGCGGCCACACGATCAACCCCATGACCTTTGGCAATGGCGGAAAGATCCACGGTGAGCGGTGCTGTCTTACGCAGCGCTGCGGGCTCCGCCTGCATCTCAAGGGCCTCCCAGCCGGTCTGCTCGAGGGCCCGGGCAATGGCTTCAGCGGAAGGCGGCGCGTCGGTGGCACCGGAAGGACCAAAGCCCCAGAGGTCCACCAGCGGGGCCACAGTCACGTCAAAGGCGCCACCAGTCAGCTCGCCGAGCCTCGCCCCTGCACCAACCACCTCAAGGAGGGGAGCCGATACCGGGAACCAGTTTCCGGGGGCTGAGGCATTGAATTGCGACAGCTCCGAGCTTGGATCGTAGGTCGACATTTCGGCGTTAACGGCAAAGAGCACAGCTTCAATGGCGCGGGTGAGCGGTTCAGCACTCTGCCCCGGGCAGAAGGCGGTTACCTGATAATAGGTACCCATGGTCGAGCCATCGATGCGCGTATAGGTCCTGTCTGCGCCGCATCCAGCGGCCAGCAGCAACAAGGCAACCAGAACCACACGCGCGCCAGCTTCCGCCGCCGACCACGGCCATCGCCTGCGATCCCGTGGATCGGGGGTGATCGCTGGTGTTAGCGCTGTTGATGGTAGGGATCCGGGTACTGTCTGCATGCCTTCCGCTTATCCGGGGCGTACACCGACTGGCACGCCAGGCAACTCGTCGCGCAGAATACCCGCAATGACGTCACTTCTCCTGCTTCGACATGGCCAGATCCGCGCAAACCGTGAAGGACGCTGGCACGGCTCCACCAACAGCCCCCTCACCTGGCGGGGCCGGCGCCAGGCCAAACGCACGGCCCGCCATGTGGCCGCGACACATCAGCCGTTGACCGCCATCTATTCGAGCCCCCTGGATCGCTGCCGACATACGGCCGACGCGGTGGCAGAACTCACCAGCCATGAACCGATTGTGCTCGAAGAGCTGCGTGAATATGCCATCGGCGACTGGGAGAACATGCGCTTCAAGGATCTCGCCGAAGCGCATGACTTCGTTGGCCGGGCGACGAGTAACCCCGCCTTCGAACCCCCGGGCGGTGAATCGCTGGCAGCCGTCGCCGAACGTCTGAGCTCAGCGATCGATGGCATTGCAGCCGCGCACGATCCGGAAGAGCGCGTGCTGGTAGTCAGTCACGGGGCGGCACTGGCGGTCGCCGTTGGCGTGCTGCTCCACAACGATCCTGCGCGCTGGGTTGATTATCATTTTTCCAACTGCAGCCTGACCGAGCTGGTGCTTTCTCCCGCCCCCTACGTTAACTTCTTCAATTCCACGCAGCATCTGTAGTCGACGCTCCTGGGCGTCGGCATTCGTTATTCAGGAGGGAGAGCGCTATGACCGAATACTGCCTGGTCGATAAACAGAACCATGTAATGACGGTGACCCTGAACCGGCCCGATCGTCTGAATGCCCTGCATCCGCCGGCCAACGCGGAGCTCGGCGAGGTTTTTGATGAATTTGCCGCGGACGACGATCTCTGGGTTGCGGTCATCACCGGTTCCGGCCGCGGCTTCAGCGCGGGCAACGACCTGCGTTATCAGGCCGAAGGTGGCGAGCGGGTACCTATGCCGCGAGGCTTTGCTGGCCTGACATCACGCTTCGATCTGACAAAACCCGTCATCGCCGCCGTAAATGGCGTGGCTATGGGTGGTGGCTTTGAGATCGCGCTAGCCTGTGATCTGATCATTGCTTCCGAGAAGGCCGTCTTCGCGCTGCCGGAGCCCAAGGTGGGTCTCGCTGCTCTTGCCGGAGGACTCAACCGCCTGCCTCGGCAGATCGGCTCAAAACGCGCCCTCGGCATGATTCTCACCGGTCGGCATGTGAGCGCGGAGGAAGGCAAAGAACTGGGTTTTGTAAACGATGTTGTGCCCCACGACGAGCTCATGAGTGCCACGCAGAACTGGGTTGATCAGATCCTCGCCTGCGCGCCCCTGTCGATTCGTGCAAGCAAAGACGTCGTTTATCAGTCGCTTTCCATGGGCTCCCTCGAGGACTCCATGGCCCACAAATATGACTCCGTAAAGGCCATGACAACCAGTGAAGACTTCATCGAAGGCCCGAAGGCCTTTGCGGAGAAAAGACCGCCGAACTGGCAGGGCCGTTAGACGGGCTGGGCGCTCGCGTAATTGAACGAAGCGTTGCGTTAGGTTGGCAGCGTTGCTGACTAAAACTCAGGTTGCGCTCTGCGCCATGGCGAGACCAACAACGTCGGCCACCACGGCAACGGCGAGACAGACGTCGTTCAAAGTCTCGTCTTCGCCACGGAGCGTCATCTCCGCGATGATTTCGCCGCGCGGAATGACCACATGCAGCAGATCGGGTGTGGTCTCGAACTGTTCAGGATAGCTACGGGTCACTGGGCTGCTCATGGCACCCTCCCCTGGTTCTCTGTCACTTGCTACTTTGGGTCTCAGGTTTCATGCCAACTCCTATAAATTCTATAATTATTCGATATTTAATTGATTTGTATGATGTTTTTCGAAACCGAACGTTCACAGGTTCCAGCCCGCGGGTGCCGAGAATGTCCCTAAAGTGCCGTCATGGGGGACCCCTGCCGGCGAATACACAGGCGGGGATAGACAGGCGGGGAATACGCAGCCTGCGAATACAAAGGCGGGGAAGACTCAGCCGGGCAGGATCCAGGCAAGTAAGGCCGAGCCAGGCTGTATGAGTCCCGCCACAGGTACGGCGATCAACAGAGGCCTGCTGAGACTTCGGCCTCATCACCGATAGAAGGAGACGGTAAATGTCACTGAAAGTGGGCTACCAGGCGCTGCTTGAAGCCGCGGAAGCGGAAATCGAAACACTCACGCCGGAGGCGGCGGCCGAGCTCCTGGATAACGAAGACGTGCAGTTCGTTGATATCCGGGATATTCGTGAACTGACCCGGGAAGGAAAAGTCCCAGGCGCCTTCCATGCAACCCGGGGCATGCTCGAGTTCTGGATTGACCCTGAGAGCCCCTACTACAAGGAACTGTTCGGCTCCGGCAAACGCTTCGTCTTCTATTGCCAGAGCGGCTGGCGCTCAGCGCTCGCCACGCAGACCGTGCAACGCATGGGCCTGCCGAACGTCTGCCACATTGGCGGTGGCTTCCGCGCCTGGGTTGACGCCGGTCACCCCAGCGAGGCGGTGGAGAAACAGGGCTGAGGCTGGTGTCTCGCGGCTAGAAGTTAGCGGTCAGCCGAAACTGCGCCCCCCAGTTCGGGGCATCAGTTGTTACGCCGATCGGCACGCCGAACTTGAGATCAACCACGTCTCCGGCGGCGATGAAGAGTTCTGGTACGACAGACAGGGCCGTCCAGTTTTCGCCGAGCGCGGCTGTGAGCTCAACGCCCGGCGTAAACGGCCCACGCTCTTTGAGCAACCAGGCGCCATTGATCGTGCCCCAGAAGAATCGGTCGTCGATGAGATCGCCCGGATTCAGGTCATCGCTCTCCTCGTAGAATCTGAGCTCCGTATCCAGCATGAGGACGCCGCCGCGAGCCAGCACACGATCGTAGCGAATACCCAGATGCAGGCTGCGCCCCTGGTGGTTGTAGCGATCAGGGGTATCTGTCTCCAGATTGGCTGTGCGAACGCCCGCCCCAACCATATAAGCGAGTCGATTCGGACCACCGTTTTCGCCCACGATCAGATGTTCAAAGGCGAGCGTCGCAAAGCGGAAGGTGCCACCCCAACCCTTAATGTCGATGTCGTCACCGCCATCGACCAGCACCCCGTCCGCCTCCGTGCGCACCGGTAAAAGGAAGCGGAACTGCATGGTCCGGTTAATCGGCAGGGTAAAGTCGAGCCCCGCTGTCCAGCCTTCGAGACTGACAGCCTCCTGCAGATCGAGCCCGTCGAAGACCTCCACGTAGGCGTCCATGTTAAAGCTGTGCGT
>JBCDDI010000324.1:0-4789 GCA_039180365.1 Pseudomonadota bacterium | reverse complement strand
CGGCTCTGGCTCTGCATGGGTCCGAGATGGAGCTGGAACCCGTCGCCCGAGGCGGCCACTGTGCCGTCGTAACGCACGGCGGCCGGGAGAAAGTGCATCTGAATATCGGGCCAGGACACACCGCTGGCGCTGCGCAGAAAGCCGCCCACTTCAAAATGGTTCGTTGCCCCGAGGCCACCCCGATCAAGGAGCCAACGCGCGCCGATAATGCCTTTACTGATCAAACCCAGGCGCCGATTCAGGGACACCGGCTGTGTGCAGGCCTGCTGGAAATAGAGCTCCAGGTGGTCCATGAGATTGCCACCAACACCCGGCGACGACTGACGCAGGGGGATGCCATGGCGGTCGAGCTCCTCTTCGGGACCGATACCGCTCAGCATGAGCAGCTGCGGTGAACCGATCGCACCCGCTGCCAGAATCACCTCCCGACGTGCCATCAGGCGATGTTGCCGACCACGACGGCGAAACTCGACACCTGCCGCGCCATCCCCGTCAAACAGCAGCTGCGTTGCAAGACCGCCTGAAATCACCTTGAGGTTCGGTCGGGTCCGGGCAGGCGCAAGATAGGCTCGCGCCGTGCTCATGCGCACGCCGCCGGCAACCGTCATCTCAAAATCGCCGAAAGCCTCCTGCCGGTAACCGTTCAGATCTTCCGAGAGGCCATAACCGGCGGCCGCCGCAGCTTCGAGAAGGGTGTCGTAGAGGGGATTGTGTTTCCGGCCCCGCGTTATCGTGAGTGGCCCGTCGCGACCGCGGTAGTTGGCAGCCTCTGCGCTGAGCGCTACGCCACTGAGCCCTTCGGCTCTACGGAAGTAAGGCAGCACGTCCGCATACCCCCAGCCCTCCGCACCCAAGGCCACCCAGCGTTCAAAGTCCTCCGGGTGACCGCGCACATACACCATGCCATTGATCGACGAAGAACCGCCAAGCACCCGACCACGGGGACAGGCAAGGCGCCGGCCACCGAGACCCGGCTGCGGCTCTGACTCGAAGAGCCAGTTGAAACGCGGGCTGGTCACCGGCAGCGAGAAGGCCGACGGCATGCGCACAAAGGGATGAGCGTCACTGCCGCCGGCTTCCAGCAGCAGAACGTCAACACCTGGATCCTCGCTCAAGCGATTCGCCAGCACGCAGCCGGCGGAGCCCGCGCCAACGATGATGTAGTCAGCTTCCTGCAAGGGCGAAGATCAGCCGTTGCAGCTCAGAGATTACTGAACATGGCCACTTCCCAATCGGTAACCACGCGGGAGAAAGCCTCGACCTGATGCCGACGGTCGCCGAGGTAGTTGCTGTGAAAGCGCTCCCCAAGGGCATCCCTGGCAATCCGGGAAGCCGCAAAGGCCTCCATGGCAGCTCCCATTTCCAGAGGCAGCGGCGGCGCGCCGGTCTCTTCTGCGGCCCAGACGTTGCCCTCGTTGGGGGCCGAAAGCTCCAGGGCTTCCTCAATGCCGAGCCGGCCTGCAAGACAGACAGCAAGCAGGCCAAGATGAGGACAGACGTCAGCCCCTGCCGGTCGCACCTCAACGCGGGTTGAGGTCGCCGTTGCATTGACGAGGCGCAGGCAGACCGTTTTGTTGTTGATGGCCCAGCTGTTGTTGAGCGGCGTGAAGAGCCCGGGCGCAAAACGTTTATAACTGTTCAGATTTGGCGCGAGCAGCAGGAACAACTCCGGCAGGTACTTAACCAGACCCGCCAGAAACTGCCGGCCGATTTCGCTCAGGCCATAGTCGCCGTCGGGATCGGCGAAAACGCTTTCCCCGGTTTTACGACTCTTCAGAGACACGTTGATGTGTGCACCGCAGCCCTGATCGGCTTCAGACCGCCGTGCCATAAATGACATATAGCCCCCATGGCGGGCGGCCACGAGTTTGGCCATGGCCTTATAGAGCCCGGCATTGTCGGCAATGCGGGCACCGCTGGCCGGCTCGAGCCCGACTTCGAGAATGTTGGTGAACTCCGCATGGATCGTATCGATGGGCAGGCCCATAGCCGTGCTGCAGCTGAGGAGCTCGTCGATGAAGTCCGCCTGACCAGTCTGATTCACAAAGGAGTACACGCGATCGTAGCCGGGCATGAGTTCAAGCTCTGCCGAGCGCTTGGCGCGAGCTGACTCCGCCGTCTCCCGCAGCACGGTGCCTTCCAGCTCGAAGCCGCCATAAAGGTCAAAGCCAAGGCCGCCAAGGCGCTCGAGCTCTGCTTCCAGCAGGGCGCGCACGCAGTCCTTGCCGACATCGCCGGTGAACCTGCCAACGAGCAGCATGCCGTTACCCTCGGAATCGAGGGGCATGGCGCGCGCGCTGGTTGGATCCATGAGCACCACCCCGTCCTGGAAGCCGAGTTCCGGGTTGGCCCAGGTGTTGCTGCCGATGATGCCGTCCGTGGGATCGAGGCCGGAAGGGATGGCCAGCCAGGGTATGCCTTCGGTCATCGCCTTTTTCAGGTGCCGAACGTTGTAGCGCTTGCTGCGGAAACTGCCGTTGACCTCGAAGATGCCGAAGTTTGCATGCGTCAGACCCCGCGCTTCGGCGTCGCCGAGCACGTCGTCGATTGTTGCTTCTGCCATGATGTCCTCCCCTGCTTGCAGTCTAACGAGTCGACGCCCGGACTGAAACGCGGCCCACGAGGCACTACACTGGTGTCTCCCGAGGTGGATTCGAGAGGAGCCCATGAGCCTGAATGCGGAACAGATCGCCTTCTTCAAGGCGAACGGCTACCTGCTAATCCCGGGGGCCATGGATCAGACCCTCTGCGCGCAGGTCCGCGATCTCATGTGGGACGCACTGCCGGAGGCTTCCTCTCTCGATCGGGAGGATCCGACTTCTCACCAGGGCCCCTTTCCCGAGGAAGAACAAAGTACGGACTCCCTTCACCTTCGCGATGGCTACCGCTGGCTGAACCGCCACCTCGGCGTGAGCCAGGCAGTCATCGACCTTATTTATTCGCCATCAATCTGCGCCATGGCAGAGCAACTCCTCGGTGCGCCTCTGCGTCAGGCCGTGCCCGGCGGCACCCCCATGGGGAGCCGGGGACCCGCCTGGCCCGGAGGACCCACAGATCCCGCGCTCGGCACGGAAGGCGCCCGTGGGGTTTACTGCACGCTGCCCTACGGCGACCGTGCCCGCGAGCCTGACGCCTGCCATACAGACGGCCATCCCTTCCAGCTCGGTGTCGTTGGTCTCATCGATGACACCCCGGCAGACGGCGGCGCGTTCAAAGTCTGGCCCGGCTCTCATCGGCGTCTCTACCAGACTTTCCAGCTGCGCTACGATCAACCACGTATTCCCTACTACGATCATCTGCCAGGCTTCAAAGGCATCGTCCACACGGATGCCTACCTCGCAGAGATCGAGGCGCTGAATCAGGAACCGGCCGTAGAGTGTTTCGGCGAGGCCGGAGACATTGTCTTCTGGCATCACCGGACCGCTCACATGGCCGGACACAATCACTCAACGGTCATCCGCCAGGCCGTGCTCGCCGATTTCTGGAAACCGGAGCTCGACGAGTACCGGGCCGTCTCACCGAACGAGGATATGTGGCAGGACTGGTCCGGCGCTGTGCAGAACGCGCCGGATGGCTATTCGGCAGAATTTGCTGCGGCCCAGCGTTTACCTCAAGCGTTGTAAGCTGTGAACTCAAGCAAGGAGCAGCCATGAGCATTCAGATTCAGAACCTGCATCACGCCGCCTATCGCTGCCGCGATTCGGAAGAGACTCGAGCCTTTTACGAAGACTTCCTCGGGCTGCCGCTCATCAACGCCCTCGAGATCGACGTGACCAAATCCGGCCGCGCGGCCCGGGTGTTGCACACCTTCTTCCAGATGGACAGCGGAGCCTGCATCGCCTTTTTCGAAGAGCCCGGCGAGGCCTTCGACTTCAAGGATCAGCGTGACTTCGACCTGCATATCGCCCTGGAAGTTAGCAAGCCCGTGCTCCTAGAGATGTTCGAGCGCGGCAAGGCCGCCGGTATCGAAACCCGCGGCATCTCCGATCACGGCTTCATCGAATCCATCTACTTCCGGGATCCGAACGGCTACGTGCTGGAGCTCACGGCGCGCAAAGACGGAGACAGCGGCGAGCGCGGCGACGCGCACCAGATCCTTGCCGACTGGCAGGCCGCGAAAACCGGCTGAGACGGCAGAACCCGATCGCCTGAAGCCCGTCAGACGAGTCACTTACGATCCCTTTCCTGGCCTCGAAATCCCGTTAAGATGCGCCTCTCGTAGCGAGGAGAGGGTTATGTCCGTCGGCACCATCAGCGGTCTGTTCCGCTACCCGGTAAAGAGCATGGGTGGCGAACGGCTGGATGCGCTCACCCTGGCCGAGCGGGGCGTCCCCGGCGACCGGGCCTGGGCCGTGCGCGACGAAACCCGCGGCGGTATTCGTGGCGGCAAGCGCTTCCCGGAACTCATGCAGTGCACGGCAAGCTATGCGGCTGAACCGCCTCTGGAAGGTTCGATTCCCGCTGAAGTGACGCTGCCGGACGGCGAGCGGCTTGGCATTGACGATGCGACGACACCGGAACGCCTGAGTGCCCTCGTTGGCAGTCCCTTGACGGTCTGGCCGCTGCTACCGGCCGACCGCCTTGACCACTACCGCCGGGGGGCTCCGGTGCTGGAAGACATGGAGGCGGAGTTCCGCCGTCTTTTTGGCCGCACGCCAGACGAGCCGCTGCCGGATCTATCGAAGTTCCCGGAATTTCTCGCCGAGTTTGAATCCCCACCGGGCACCTATTTCGACGCCTTCCCGATCCTTGTGATGACCAGCGAATCCCTGAAAACGCTGGCTGGCCG
>JBCDDI010000323.1:0-4792 GCA_039180365.1 Pseudomonadota bacterium | reverse complement strand
CACGCCGTCTCCCAGCGTTTCCAGGGAGCCGATGTAGAAGCGCGAGCCGACGTAATCCGGGTCCATGGCGGTTTTCAGGACCGCACCGGCGCGCCAGCCATCGTCGCGGATCTGCAGCTGATACTCCGAGTGCACGGCGTTTTTCTCCCGATCCACGTAGGCGGGATCGAGGAGCGGGCTGATGAAGAACTGCGAGAAGCGGTCCATGGCGCCTTCAAAGTGCTCGGGCTGTACTTCGAAGAAGTAGTTGGTGTGCTCCGAGGAGGTGTAAGCGTTGGATGAGCCGCCGTGGGCCGAGATGAACTGCTGATAGGCGTCCACGTCCGGATACTTTTCCGTGCCGATGAAGAGCATGTGTTCCAGGAAATGGGCCAGGCCCGGGTATTCGGTCGGTTCGTGATAGTACCCGCGCAGCACAGCAAGCGAGGCGGCGGCTTTGTCGGTGGCCGGATCACTCACCAGGAGCACCCGGAGCGCGTTGTCCAGCACGAGATAGCGGTACTCACGATCGTCGTTGGGGCTTTTCTGCACCTCCACGGTCCCGGCGGGCGCGGGGTCTGCGGCCGGTGGTGCTGTCTGCGTGGTGCAGCCGGCGATGAAGGCAATAAAGGTGGAGGCCAGCAGCGCCGCGGCACTGTTGCGAAGGATCGGAAGATGACTCATGGAAGCTCGATCAGGTGGCTCAGCGGTGAATTATAGGGGAGTCGCTGCAAGGCAGGTCATTCTCGCGTGAAGAGCAGCGACAGATAGTAGTCGAGGCTCAGATAGCGGCCGCCGCCGATGATCACCAGCGCCAGCAGCATGGCGAAATAGATGGCGGCGAACTCAATACCGCCGTTCAATTTGACAATACTGCCGCTGCCGTTGAGATAGCGGAAATTGCCGTGTTCCCGGAGGATACTCTTGGCGCGGTCAAGGCGTTCTGCCGCTTCAATGGTGCGTTCGTTCACATTCAGGCACAGGATCGCGCGCTCGAAGACGTTGGACGCAGCGTGTGCCTCCGATTCCGGGATGCAGAATTCCGGCGGATTCGACGGCGCAATGGCCGCCCAGCCGTTATCCAGATGGACCGCATAGGCGGCAACAAACATGGTGACGGCGAGGGGGATGGCGATCAGGCGCGTGCCGAGCCCGAGGAGCAGCAGAATACCGCCGAGGAACTCCGTCCAGGACGCCAGAAACCAGGACAGCTCCGCCGGTAGCACGTTGAAGGGAAAGGGAAAGCTTTCAAGCTGGAAGCCGAACCAGTTCTCACCCGTCAGTTTCTCCCAGCCAGCCGCGATGAGCACCGGGCCCAGAATCAGGCGCAGCAGCAGCGAGGCCACGCCGTCGAAGTGCGCGGTGATACTGGTGAAGCGGTCGTAGAAAGTGTTCAAAGCTGCCGTTGTTGTCATGGGTTGTCCCGTCCTCTCGTCGTACCCATCATTAGATGCGGATTTCTTCCAAGGTTCCGACGTCCGACAAGGCAGCTTATCCATGGAGCTTGAATCACTTCGGCAACAACTGGCCCCGACGGTGGCCGCGACGGAAGCTCATGAGCTGCTGACAGGGCTGCCTGAAGGACCGTCGGACTGGCGGGCCCTGGCGACCGCCCTGGCCCTCCGCCATCGGGAGGCGGCGTATCCGGCTGGCTGGGTGCTCGGGATCAGCGGCGGGCAGGGGGCCGGGAAAAGCACCCTGACGGCGCTTATTGTCGAGGCATTTCAGGGCGCGGGCCTGCGCGCCGTCTGCCTCGGCCTCGACGACTTCTACCTGACCCGAGCCGAACGTCAGGCCCTCGCCCTGTCAGTGCACCCCCTGCTCAAGACTCGGGGTGTGCCCGGTACCCACGACGTTGATCTGGCCGTGGATGTCCTTGACGCCCTGCGCCGCGGCGATACCGTCGAGGCGCCGGTTTTCGACAAGGCGTCCGACGATCGGTTGGCCGAACCACGGACTATTTCCGGCGGCGCCGACCTCATCATCTTTGAGGGCTGGTGCGTGGGAGCAGGACCGCAGCCCGGCGCGCTGCTGGAAGCGGCGGGCAATGCGCTTGAGGAAGATGAAGATGCGGATGGTCGCTGGCGTCGGGCGATCAACGACGCCCTTGCAGGCCCATACGCGGCACTGTTTTCGCGCCTCGATGAACTGCTTTTTCTCGCCGTCCCCGGCATTGAGGCCGTGCTCCGCTGGCGCACGGAGCAGGAGCAGCAGCATCCGCCGGCCCAGCGGATGAACGCTGAGGCCCTTTCGCGCTTTGTTGCCCACTACGAGCGCCTGACCCGCTGGATGCTCGCCACGCTTCCCCAGACGGCCGACATTGTCGGAGTCCTTGACGAAACCCACGCCCTGGCGGCGCTGAAGCGCCCGTAATCCGGGCCTTTCAGGGACGCGTCGGGGATCTCCCCCATTCAGACAGCGTTCAGCCTGTCGGCCCTAAGCTGCGCGCATTCTCAATGTAAACCGTGAAGGAATAACCATGTTTACGCGCAGTACCCTGACACCTCCGCTGCTGGCGACTTCGCTGCTGCTTGTGGCAACGCTTACCGGGGCCCCGGCCCAAGCGAGCACGAACCTCGAGCGCGCCGAAGTGCTGGCGGCGGATCCGGTTTATCGCACCATCAGCTACTCCGTACCCACGGAGCAGTGCCGCCTGATCGAAGAGCCGGTGCGGTCCGAGCCCCGTTATCGCTCCTATACGGGACCGATTCTTGGGGCGGTGATCGGCGGTGCAATCGGTAACGCCGTTGGTCACAGCAAGACCAATAAAAAGGTTGGCACGGCCGTTGGCGCGGTTGTCGGTGGCACCATCGGCCGCGACATTCAGCGTCGGGCTGAGGCCAATCGTTATGAGCGCCAGTCTGTGCGGTGGGAGACTCGGGAAGTCTGCGAGACCGTCTACGAAACCCACGAGCGTGAAGAACTCGACGGTTACGATGTGACCTACCGCTACGCGGGCGTCACTCAGACGACGCGCATGGACTACGACCCCGGTCGCTACCTGAAGGTGCGGGTGCGCGTCACACCCGTCTAATGGTTTTTGGGAGTACAATGCACGCTGTTGATCAACCGGTATTCGAGCATGATTTTTCTGCCCGGCAGTAGCTCGAAAGCGTCGGCATCCGCCGGCGCAGCCCGAGCAGAGGCCTATTCAAGCCTGCCAGCTGGCGGCGGGCTTCTGCTGAGCGCTCCGTTCTTAAGGAGCCGCGGAAACGTCGGCAAAACTGTCGGTAAGAACGCGGGCAAGAGCATCGGCAAAAAAACGGCTCGATGGCTTCTTTGGTCAGTGCTTGTCCTCCCCCTTACTGCGCTTGCAACGCTCACGATGCTGACGGCGGCGCCTGCTGCTGTCGCAGCCGAGATCCAGCCTCAGCACTACGCCCCGCCCGTTGGCGGCATCAGCCTGGAACAGGCGGCAGATAAGGTGCGTCGGCAGACGGGCGGTCGCATCCTCTCGGCAACGCCGTCGGAAAGAGGCGGCCGCCGCGGCTATGAGATCCGTGTGCTCGTCGATGGCAAGCGTGTCAAACAGTATTACGTGGATTCAGAAGGCCGACTGTCCTCGCGCTGAGCGACTTAAGCCAAGCAGAACCACGAGGCTGACAGGAGGAGATCAACGATGCGCATACTGATTGTTGAGGACGAACCGAACCTCTCCGCGCAACTGAAAACCCGGCTCACGGATGAAGGTTTTATCGCCGACGTTGCCAACGACGGTGAAGAAGGCCTCTACTTCGGCCGCGAATACGACTACGACGCGGCCATCGTCGACCTCGGCCTGCCGAAGCTTGACGGCATGGACCTCATCGCCGAGTTGCGTCGCCAGAACCGCGACTTTCCCGTGCTGGTGCTGACTGCTCGGGGCAACTGGCAGGACAAGGTGGAAGGTCTCGAGGCAGGGGCCGACGACTATCTGACCAAACCCTTTCAACCGGAAGAGCTGCTGGCGCGGCTGAATGCGCTCATGCGCCGGGCGGCGGGTTACGCGTCGCCGGTCATCGAGGAGGGTGCCCTGCGTCTCGATACGGCGAAGAAAGAGGTCCGGGTGGAGGAAGCCCTGATCGAGCTCACGGCCTATGAGTACAAGGTCCTGGAATACCTCATGCTCAATCCGAGCCGCGTGGTGTCGAAGACGGAGCTCACCGACCATCTCTATGAGCAGGACTTCGATCGCGACAGCAACGTCATCGAAGTCTTTGTCGGCCGGCTGCGGAAGAAGCTCGCGCCGGTAAATCCGATCCGTACGATCCGCGGCCAGGGCTATCGCTTCTCTCTGGAAGCCACTGCTTGAAAGCAGGCATCCAGACCCGCCTGCTGCTCATCACGACGGTTGTCCTCGGTACCTTCCTGTCCCTCGCCGGCGTCGTGCTGGACCGCTCTTTCCGCGCCAGCGTCTTAAGCGGCGCCGAAGAACAGCTGCGCATCATCACCTACTCACTCATGGGGGCCATGGACAAAGAGGGCCCGCGTCTTTCCTTTGAAGGTGAGTTGCCGGAACCGCGCTTGCACCAGCCGGAGAGTGGTCTCTATGCGGCGGTGCGAGGTCGTGACGACGGGGCGGCCTGGCAATCGCCCTCGGCGGTTACCACGTCGGTGACCATGCCTGCCACCGAATGGGGTGAGCTTGGTGACCTCGAGTTTCTTGAATACGAGGATGCCGCTGGCGTTGACCGCTTTGTGACTAACTATGTGGTCATCTGGGACGACGAGTCGCTCTTGAGATTCAGCGTGGCCACAGACCAGCGCCCGTTCCTCACCGCCATCGCTGATTTCCGCCGGAATCTCTATGTGGGTCTCGGTGCGGTGACCGTGT
>JBCDDI010000322.1:0-4803 GCA_039180365.1 Pseudomonadota bacterium | reverse complement strand
GGCATGGGCTGGACGGGCATCCTGATCCCCGAAGCGTTTGGCGGATCGGATATGGACTTTGCCACCTTCGGTGTGGTCCTCGAAGAGACCGGGCGCCAGCTTGTGGCCTCTCCGTTGCTGGCATCAGGACTTGTGGGGGCTTCTGCGCTGCTCCTTGCGGGCAGCGATGCGCAGAAACAGCGGTGGCTGCCTGCGATCGCAGCGGGCTCAGCGGTTGTGACGCTTGCCGTGGATGAAGGTCCGCATCACGCCCCGGAACAGATTGCCCTGGCGGCAGCGCCGGCCGGTGATGGCTTTACCCTCGAAGGCAGCAAAGTCTTCGTCCTCGAAGGCGGCGCCGCGGATGCGCTTGTGGTGGCGGCTCGCACCAGCGTTGCGGCTGGCGATAAGTCCGGCATTACGCTCTTCCTGGTTCCGGCAGACAGTGCAGGCCTCAGCGTCTCTGCCCTGAAAACGGCGGACAGCCGCGGCTATGCGGATCTGACCTTCTCGGGAGTGACGGTTGGTGCAGATTCAGTGCTTGGTGACGTAGACGGTGGCTTTGCGGTCCTCGATACGCTGCTCGACCGGGCCAGAGCAGGGCTTGCGGCGGAGATGCTTGGCACCGCCTGTGAAGCCTTTGATCGAACCCTGGAGTATCTGAAGACTCGGGAGCAGTTCGGTCAGGTGATCGGCTCCTTTCAGAGTCTTGGCCATCGGGCAGCAACGCTCTTTATGGACATGGAGTTTGCGCGCTCCTGTGTGGAAGCGGCGCTCCGTGCAATTGACGCGGATGATCCGGAAACCCCGATACTCTGCTCCCTTGCGAAGTGCAAAGCGGGTGAGTTTCTGCACGACATGTCTAACGACATGATCCAGATGCATGGTGGAATCGGCATGACGGACGAGTTCGATGCGGGCTTTTTCCTGAAGCGGGCCCGGGCGACCGAAGCCACCTTTGGGGGTCAGTCTTTCCATCGGCGCCGCTACATCTCGCACTTCGGCATCTGACAGAGGTCCCATTTCGAGGGGCCTGCGGCCGAGGTCAGGCCTCGGCCGCACCCGGATTCAGAATTCCGTATCATGGCGCTCCAAATTTATTACCGGAGCAAACACATGTCGGAAGCCTGGATCATTGATGCAGCGCGCACACCGCGCGGGATTGGTAAGCAGGGCAAAGGCGCACTCTGGGAAGTGCACCCGCAGAAGCTGCTTTCCACGGTGCTGAAAGCGCTCGCGGAACGAAATGATCTCAACACCAGCGAGATCGACGACGTGATCATCAGCTGCAGCAGCCAGGTCAAAAAGCAGAGCAACTGCATTGGCCGTATGGCTGCGCTGGATGCGGGCTACTCGATTAATGCCTCCGGAGTCTCGCTGGACCGTTTCTGCGGCGGCGGTATCACGGCAGTCAACATGGGCGCTGCCAGCATCATGAGCGGCATGGAAGACCTTGTGGTAGCCGGTGGGGTTGAGATGATGTCTTACGTGGCGGCCGAAGGCTTCCCAACACCGCTCGACGCAAACAACGAAGACCTGCGCGACATGCACCCGCAAACCAACGTGGGCCTGGCAGCGGACATCATCGCCACGGAAGAGGGCTTTTCCCGCGATGAACTCGACGCATTTTCCGCGACCAGCCAGCACCGGGCGGGTGCGGCGCTCGAATCCGGGGCGTTCAGTAAAAGCCTGATCCCGGTCCACCGACCCGATGGTACGCTGGCGTTGGATAACGAAGAGTATCCCCGGCCTCAGACAACGGTTGAGTCCCTCGCCAACCTGCAGCCTGTGTTTGGTAACTATCTCGATCTGCCCTTCTTCGACACCGGCCTGACCTTCCGCGAGATGATCCAGAAGAAGTGGCCGCATCTGGAAATTAATCACGTGCACCATGCCGGCAGCTCTTCCGGCGTTGTCGATGGTGCCGGTGCCGTTGTGCTGGCTTCTCCGGAGTACGCGAAGGCCCACGGCCTGAAGCCGCGAGCGCGCATCAAGGCCATGGCCAATATGGGACATTCACCGGAGTACATCCTCAATGCCCCCGTGGATGCGGGGAAGAAAGTCCTGGCGAAGGCCAAGATGACGCTGAACGACATTGACCTCTTTGAAGTGAACGAGGCGTTCGCCGTGGTGCCGTGCAAATTCATGCGCGACCTCAACGTTGACCACGACAAACTCAATGTGAATGGCGGCGCCATTGCTCTCGGTCATCCTATTGGTGCAACGGGCGCAATGCTCATTGGCACAGCGCTGGACGAGCTGGAACGTCGCGGCCAGCAGCACGCGCTGATCACCATGTGTGCGGCCGGCGGCATGGCGCCAGCGGCGATTATCGAGCGGGTCGAAAGCTGATCCGAAGACGGCAACCGATACCCGGCGACGCCGGGTATCGGACGCTCGCTTGAAGCAGTTCCGTGATCGACGAAGACGAGTTAGTCGGCCAGATCGAGGCGCTTGAGCAAGACTCAACGGTCAGCTGGTTTCCCTGTGGTAACGGGAAGCTGCCGCTGCGTCGCTGGGCAAACGCGCAGGGAGGATCCGCAGACCCTGTGGTCCTGCTGCACGGCGGATCCGGTTCCTGGTTGCACTGGTTTCGGAACATCGATGCTCTGAGACAGACGTTCGATGTGATTGCCGTCGATCTGCCTGGGCTCGGGGATGCAGCGATGTGTCCCCACGAATCAGATGCCCACAGCGCGGCGGCGGTAACGGCCGATGCGCTCTCAGCGTCCATAGACGGCGACTTTCATGTTGTCGCGTTTTCCTGGGGCTGCACCATCACCGCGCTCATGATGAAAGTCATCGAGGCGCGACTGAAATCCGTGATGCTGACCGGGCCGGCCTCCGTTGGAAACCTCCCGCGCCGGACGCTGATGAAGCCTTTGATCAAACGGACGCCAGCGATGTCTCGGGAAGAGGTGCTGGCTGTTCAGCGGGAGAATCTTTCCCGACTGATGATCCACGATGCCGAACGGATCGATGATCTGGCGGTGTTGCTGCAGGATCTCAACACCACTCGCGCCAGGTTCTCCAGCCCACAATATGCTCGCCAGACAATGGTCCTTGACGGCCTCACAGGCTCCTCGGTTCCGCTCTATGTCATCTACGGCGAGTTTGATGCGCCGGCGTATCCTGATCTGGAGGCGCGTCGAAAGGTGTTCGGATCCATACGCCCCGATGCGCGCTTCGAGATTGTTGAAAACGCCGGGCACTGGCTGCAGTACGAGCAATCAGAAGGTTTCAACCGCCGTTGCGTTGACTGGCTGGTGTCGAATTCCTGAGAGAAGGCGCTCGAAGTGTTACCCGACGATGAGCCCTCCTGCACCGGCAGAAACGATCACCCGTTAGCTTTAAGCCGGGGTATTGGCGTTGACGCAATCGTAGACGATCTTCCAGCTGTCGTTGCTCTGCCGCTTGAAGAGGGTTAATGCTTTACCGTCTGCCATCACAGGGAAGGTTTCGCCGCCCGCCTTAGGGGTTGCATGGATGGAATAGGTGCACCTCGTTAGTGCTACATCGCCAAAGACTTCTACATCGTCGATGCTGTGCATCTGGAAATCGAGATTCAGAGCCTCGAAGACGGGCTGCATGGCTTCACGAATTGCTGCGACGCCGACCCTCGCAGGTGCGTCGGCAGGCATCTGTCTTCCATCTTCCTCCCAGAGGGATATCCAGGCCTCGAAATCCCCGTCGTTAACCGCCGATCCGTAGCGTCTCAAGGTGGCTTCAACCGCGCTCGAGTTCTCTGCCATGGCTCTTCCTTACACTGGCCGTCAGGTAGCGTTGCCGTTTCGCCTCAGGCGTTGCGCTGACCGGTGATTCCGACCGGTGCACTGTGGCCGCCCTGTCTTGCCTTACCAACGACTTCGCGGAGGGTGTAGGGGGCATTTAATTTCTCAGGGCTCGAGTCTGGTCCTAATTCGCCGACCCTCAGGTACTCTCCCTCGTCCGCCGCCCTGCGGAAGTCGACCGTAGCACCGGCCGCTTCCCCCGGCAGACCTCTGGCACCGAAGCCGTGACCTTCGTTGGTCTGAGTCCCTGTCGTGGCCTGATATCCCATGCGATGCAGCAGCTTATCGCTGGCTCGGGCGAGCACCTCCGGGCGCACGGACAGCATCCAGTTCTCCTGCTGGCGCATCCAGGGTTTCTGCATGCCGTTCAACATAACGATGCGCGGAGTGTCTGTGTGGTTGATACCGGTGCCGTGCAGTAAGCGACCATCTGTAATCACCATGGTGCCGACCGCAGCGTCGAGATTGATGGCGGGAGGCAGTTTACCGACCGGCGTGCCGTTTCGCGCGGCCTCGGACATGGTCCGATGGCTCCCGGGGATCAGCAGCGTGCCCCCGTTGGCCTCGTCAATATCGGTGATGGCGGTGAGGATATTGATGGCCATGGGACTCGCCGACTCCGGGTACAGGCCCTGGTCCTGATGCAAAGCCTGAGGTACGCCGCCCTTCAGAGAGATCGCCGCGATCAGTGACGTGCAGATCCAGCCGGGACCCAGGGCTTCGGTCACCAGCTGTTCTACCAGTGGGCCACCCTGAGCGATATCCGGATGCTGCTCGATGAAGAGTTCAAAGCAGCGACCTTTGTTGATGCAGCAGTTGATGTTCTGCCCGCTCGGCGTTTTCTGCGCGATCCCCGCGAGCCGTTCACCTTCGGCCTGAGCGAGTACGCGGTCCCGCATGATCTCTACCTGCTCGGGGGAGAGCGCGGCTGCGATCTTGCAATAGCCCCAGGTGAGCATGTCATGGCGAAGCTGCTCGATATCCCTGGTGGCTTCCGGAAGTGTTGTGTCTTTCCAGTGGGGGTGTTTTGAGC
>JBCDDI010000321.1:0-4805 GCA_039180365.1 Pseudomonadota bacterium | reverse complement strand
GCGCTCCGGCGTATCGTCGATACGTTCTTCGGTGGTTCCGCCAGCGCGGCTGTAGTCAATCTTCTTGGCCGCGAAGGAGACCGCCTGAGCGCCGCAGACCTCGCCGACATCGAAGCGGAGATCGAGCGTCTCAAGGCAGAGCAGCAATGAACGTGCCTGAGCTGCTGGCCTTCGTCCTGTCGAGCCTCCTGGCCATCGGGCTCGCCTTGTACTGTTTTAAACGCCGGCCGGCGACCCGCCGCCTGTTCCTGCTCGTGCTGGCTGCTTTGCTCATAGCAATCCCTCTCGTTGTCTTCGTGCTGGATCTGCGCTTCTCCGTTGGCCTTGTCGAGGTGCAGCCGCCGGCGTTCGCGAGCCTATCCGTGGAGCTGCTTGTTGTGCTGCTGCTTTCGGGGTTGGTCCATCTCGCCTTTCGCATGGTCGGTCTGCTCCGCGCCCGGCTGCGCCTCAACCGGTTGCCCCTGGTTCAGGCCAGCGCGCTCGATGCCCCGTTGCGGGAATTCGCTGGCGCGCTGGGCCTGAACGTTTTACCCGTCCTCCGAGAGGGACCACAGGCCTGTTCGACAACGCTCGGTGCGTCCGTCATCGTGTTACCGCGGGCCTGGCAGCGGTGGAGCCCGACGACGATACGTGCCGTGCTTGCCCATGAGCTCGTCCACATTGTCCGGCGGGACGACGTATGCCTCCAGTTCCTTCGCGGGGTCTCTCAGGTCCTCTGGTGGCTGCCCTGGCTGCGTCTTCTGCCGTCGCTCTTCGAATCGGCGATGGAAGAGAGCTGTGACGACCTTGCGGCGTTTATCGTGCGCAGCGACATTGCCTATCTCGATGGGGTTTATGACGCCGCCCGAGCAGCTGCCGGACCGCTGGCACCAACTGCCGCGTTGACGGGCGCATCGCTGCCCGAACGGGTACGACGGTTCGGCAGTTTCAGAGATCAGCATATCGACAGCCGCGGACTCTACTGGGCCTGCCTCACGGGCGCGCTGCTGCTGACCGCGCTCTGGTCGGTCAACTTCCGGACCGTAGCAGATCCTGCGGCCGGCGAGCTCCGGCTGATCGGAAAAGTCCTTCGCGCGGGGTTTGGTGCCGAGGTTGGCGCGGAGGAGGGTATCTCCGTGCAGCTCCGAACCCCGCCACAGGCACCGGTCGGCGCTGACGCCGTTCGCAGGAATCCGACACCTCCAGCGCCCGCGCCGGGTAGCACTGATCCCCCTGCCGCCCCTTAGCTTTTCCCAGCCGTGCCTGCTCAGGGCCGGCGCGCACTTAAATCTCGCCCAACAGAAAACGACGGAGGCTCACATGCTGAGCAACAGATTCCCCTTGCCTCGATTTACGCTCTCCACGGCGCTTGGCGCGCTTGTGACTGCGACGCTGCTCTGGCTCATGCAGGATCTGATTCGCCACGACGGGCCGGTCCCGGATCCCGCGGATCCGACACCAAATCTGACCATCGTCCGTTTGCCGGAGCCGGAACCATTCCTGCCGGTGGAGCCTCCGGTGGTACCACCCGTTGTCGATCCGCCGCCGACGGTCATCGACCGGGACTTCGATGTCGATTTCGACGACCGTGGCAGCTATGGCGTCGTCGCACCTGAGGTCATCACGAAGCCAGTGATCCATGGTGGCGCGATGCCAGACGGTGACATGCTGCCGATCGTCAAGGTGCGTCCCGTCTATCCGAACCGGGCGATCACTCGCGGGATTGAAGGCTGGGTGCTTCTAACCTTCACCGTCGACGAAAGTGGCGCCGTGCGGGATCCGAAGGTCATCGATGCGTCGCCGGTCGGGATTTTCGATCGCGAGGCGTTGCGAGCCGTGTTGCGCTTCAAGTACAAGCCGCGGGTTTTCAACGGTGCGCCGGTGGCGGTGGAGAAAGTCCATCACCGGCTGGTCTTCGAACTGGCGGAAAGCTAGCGCCGGCCGCCAGGGCGATCAATCAGCGGCTCACGACCTGGAACGACCACCAGCCATCCTGCCGCGGTGTGTCCGTCGGACGATCGAGCTTGGCGGCCCGGGCGATCCAGATTCGATCGAGGACGGCAGGATCCGTGACACGGGTAACGATGACCGGATAGACGACACCGTCGGCCCGCAGCCTTGCTTCGGAATTCTTGAGGACAGCCGAAGACCAGCGTTTCCCGTCGCAGTTCGAGCAACTTAAGAAAAGCTCGCCGTCACTAGCCATGCAGTTCAGGTTTATGGAGTGTGGCAGGGCGCCAGCGTCCACCTGAATCTGGCAGAGCGGTACGGTCTCCCTGTCGTTTGCGAAGCTCCAGTCGGCGACGGGTTCCGCGGGGCTCGTGCCAAGCAGATAGCCGCCCGAAGTGCGCTCGCAGGGGCAGTAGAAGAACCAGATCAGGAACGCACCGATGGCAATCCCGCTTATGAGGAGCAGGATGGTCGTCAATGCGGCGCCGCGGAAGCTGCCGTTCATAGTGTTTTTGCCGTGATTGGGTTTTGCCCACCTTACTACAGACTCTCCAGGCCGATGGCGGAGACGACAGACATGGCTGAGACGGGAACGACAACAGAGACCACCGAGGACGTGGCCGACCTTGGCAAGCCGAGCGTTGGGTGCTCGAATGACGACAGCTTGCTGCTGGTCGCTTCTCAGGGTGGCGCCCCGAAGCACCCGGTCTGCGTGGAGGAGGGCGGTCGGAGGCGGCCGCTGCGTGCTCGGGAATTGTCCCTCGAGGAGAAGGCCGAAGTGTGGTCGGTTTGTGTGGCGCACTACGGGTCCTATGCGGACTATCAGAAGCGGACGACGCGACCGATTCCTGTTTTCCGCTGTGAGCCCAGCAGTTAAGTCAAAAATATTGACCTAATTCTGGCAAATCGCCCCTGCGCGCGGGCTCCACGAGGCCCGGTGCGATGCACTTAACATTGCGCGAGGGCCGCTTTCCGTAGACTCGTCGGGTCAACAAGACTACCCCGGAAGCCGCATGGAAGCTGAAGCGGGCCTCGCAGGGCTCAAGAAAACATCGGTCGACAACCTGACTATCGGCATGTACGTCGCCCAGCTCGATCGCCCCTGGGAGGAAACAGATTACCCGGTGCAGGGCTTCTATCTGCGCTCGCGCCAGGGGATCGATCGCGTGTCCCGGGAATGCGCGTTTGTCTACGTGGACCCCCGGCGTTATGACTCGAGCCTCACGGACGTGAAGCTGAGCGTCGTCTCCAAGGTGAAGAAGGAACCCGAGGACGCGCCGGAAGCCAGCAACGTGACTCGCATCCAACCTCGGAAGCCGCGTGTCTATCAGGACACCGTGGAGATGGGGAACGAGCTCGAACCGGCTCGGACCTCCCTGGAAGATGCCGTGGACATCATGCGCGGCTGCGTCGGCAAGCTGCAGGCGACCGGCGGGTTCGACATCGATGAAATCGAACGGGCCATCAGCCCTCTGGTCGGCAGCGTGATGCGCAACAAGTCGGCGATGGCGGCGCTCTTGCGGATGCGCAGCCTCGATGACTACACCTTCTCGCACTCGATCTCCAACGCGGTCTGGGGGGCCATCCTGGCCCGTCAGCTCGGCTTTCCGCCACCGGATATCGACGCAATTGCGCTCGCCTGCTCACTCCTCGACATCGGCAAAGTCAGCCTGCCGCCAGATCTTCTCGTGCAGCCATCGCCGCCGTCTCCGGAACAGTGGGAGGTGCTGAAGAGTCACGTCGCCGAGGGTATGAAGCTTCTGGAAGACAACGACGTCAAAAACAATAAGGTGCTGCTGGCCGTGCAGTCTCACCATGAGCGTTTTGATGGTTCCGGCTATCCCGAAGGCCTTGGGGGCAATGAGATCCCGCTCTGGGGTCGCCTGGCCGCAGTGGTCGACAGCTACGACGCCATGATCACAGAACGGCCCTACGCCGAGGCCCGGTCATCCTATGGGGCCGTGCAGGAGCTGCAGAAACAGGCAGACGTGCTTTACCAGCGCGAGATCGTCGAGCACTTCATTCAGGCCATTGGTGTGTTCCCTGTGGGGGCCATCGTTGAGCTTAATACCGGCGAAGTTGGTGTGGTGGTGGCCCAGCACGGTACCCGGCGTCTGAAGCCGAAAATCATTCTGCTGCTCGACGCGGAGAAGCAACCGCGCTCGAAGCTGGTTATTGTTGACCTCTCATCCCAGGACAAGGATGAGAGCAGCACGCTCAGCTGGTGGATCACCAAAGAGCTGCCCCGAAACGCTTACGGCATCGATCCGCAACAATATTTCCTCTGAGTCAGCGCGAGAACAAGAACAATGAGCTCTCTCCTGGAACCCGCTGGCGATCTGAGCCGACTGATCGAGAACACGTCAGGCAACACGGCCTTTGCCGTTGTCGCACTCAAGAACGTCAGCGAACTCTCCGGTCAGCATGGTCTGGCCTTTGCCACCGCTGCTCAGATGGAGTTTCAGACGCGGCTGACGCGCCTGCTCCGAGCGTCGGATCAGCTGCTCCCGGTGGGCAGCGATCGTGTGTGTCTCGTCTTTGACGAGCTTATGGACGACAACCACGTGCTCCTTGCGGGCCTGAAAATCGAGCGGGCTTTCGAGGAACCTTTCTCCGAGGGTGAACACAGCGCGCAGCTTGTAGCCAGGGCGGGCCTCGTTTTTTATGGCACCCGTGAGCGGCTCAAGGATCTGGATGCTGAGGATCTGTACCGCTTTGCAGAAGTTGCCCTCGGGCGCGCCGAAGAGGAGAACGTCTGCTTTGAGATTGCTTCCGAAGACGCCTTTAGCTCGAAGCATAGAATAACCAAACATACCAGGAGTAATAGGTGCTATATTTTTAAATTCTTTTTCTTGTAAGCTCTGTGGTGTTTCTTT
>JBCDDI010000320.1:0-4805 GCA_039180365.1 Pseudomonadota bacterium | reverse complement strand
CTGGCGCAGACCGCAGGCCATGAGGTGGGCTTTCTGCAGAGCAATGCCGAGCATGAACTCGTCGATGCCGTGCACCAGGCCCGGGAGCAGGGAATCGGCTGCATTGTCATCAATCCCGGGGCTTTTACGCACACCAGCGTCGCGCTCCGCGATGCTCTCCTTGGGGTGGATATCCCCTTCATCGAAGTTCATCTGTCGAACGTTCACGCCCGGGAAGACTTCCGCCAGCACTCCTTTCTCTCGGACGTGGCCGTTGGTGTGATTACCGGTCTCGGCGCGAGAGGTTACGAATATGCCCTTGATCGGGCCGGCATCATTGCGGAGGGGACGTCATGAGCGTCGATTTGAGGAAGGTCAAGAAGCTCATCGAGCTGGTTGAAGAATCCGGCATCGCCGAACTGGAAGTCAGAGACGGCGACGAAACAATTCGCATCGCCCGGCACAGCACTGCCGTGCCTGCGGCGGTGGTTAGCGCGCCAGCAGCGATGCAGGCCCCTGCGACTGCAGTGTCGCCAGCGTCAACGTCAGCTTCATCGCCAGAGCCAAGGAATGCCCCGGCCACCGGTGCCTTCGAGCTGCGCTCGCCCATGGCCGGCACTTTTTATCGTGCACCCTCGCCCGATGCCGAGCCTTTTGTGGCAGTGGGCCAGACCGTGGCAGCAGGGGACGTTCTGTGCATTGTCGAGAGCATGAAGATGATGAACGAGATCAAGGCGGAGCGCGGCGGGGTCTGTGTGGGCATTGCCGTGGAGAACGGTGAACCCGTCGGCTCCGGGCAGGTGCTGCTCCGCTTCGAGTAGCGGCCCCAGTAGCGTCTAAGTGGGTTGGCTGAAACTGACGCTCGCCGTTGATCGCGAGCGCGTCGATGCCGCGGAAGCGGCACTGGAACCCTTTGATCCGCTGTCCGTTACTGTCTCCGATGCCGGTGATGAACCGGTCCTCGAGCCTGAACCCGGTGCTTCACCGCTCTGGTCCCAGTGCCGCCTGGAAGCGCTCTTTGATCTCTCCCTCGAGGTCGGTGCGCTTCGTGATGCGCTGGAGCAAGTCGGCCTTTCGGCCCCCGCGCTGGATTTTGTAGACGATGCGGACTGGCAGGAACGCTGGCGTCAGTATGCGGTGGACTACTGCTTCGCTGACCGGCTCTGGCTGGTCCCCCGAGATGCGGCACCTCCCGGGGAACCGGCCCTGCGCCTTGATCCCGGACTCGCCTTCGGCACGGGCAGTCACCCGACCACCCGCCTGTGCCTGGATTGGCTGGCGCGCACTGAGCTCGATGGCCTGCAGGTGCTCGACTATGGCTGCGGGTCGGGCATTCTCGGCCTGGCGGCGCTGAAACTCGGTTGCTCGGAGCTTCTCGCGATCGATCATGACCCTCAGGCGCTGCTCGCCACGCAGGAAAACGCTGCCTACAATGCGCTGGCCGGAGCTGACAGACTGGTGGTAGGGGGGCCGGACGCCCTCGGTGACAGGACCTTCGACGTGGTGCTCGCCAACATTCTCGCCAACCCACTCATCAGTCTGGCCGACCGCCTTGCCGGCGCTCTGCGCCCGGGAGGCGTGCTCGTCTTGTCAGGCCTGCTCCTTGCGCAGGCATCGGAAGTGCAGGGCGCCTACCCGACCCTCGACTTAGAGGCGCCGGTAATGGAAGACGATGCGGAAGGTCGCTCCTGGGTTCGCCTGGTTGGGAAGCGAACCGCCTAGCGAGCAAGGGAAGAACGCCGCGGACCGGCAGCCGTGGACAGCCAGCAGAGGGAAACGGTCAGGAAGTCCGTTCAAACGCATGGTCGATGACGATCTCGAACCGCTGATCACCCGTTGTCCGAATTGCGGCACGCAGTTCCGGGTAACGGAAAACCAGCTGGCCGTTGCCAGCGGGCGCGTGCGCTGTGGCGCCTGCCTTACCGTTTTTCAGGGCATCGACCACCTCATCCTTGACGAAGAAGAAGGTTTCTCAACGGGCACGGAAGCCGACGCCGCACTGGATGCGCTCCTTGATGAACTCGAACCAGTTGCCAGCGGTGCCGTCGGCGGCGCTGACGTCGGCCAACTGGCTGAAAACACTGCCCCTGAAACACGCGTTGATGCGGAATTGCCCGAAGCTGCCATGGAAGCGCCGAGCCAGCTTTACGGCGGCTTCGAAGAGGAGGCGGAGGCGGGCCTTGGGCCGGAGGCAGGCGATGACCTGAGCAGCGATGCTGCCTTGAAGGAGCTGGCCGCCTATGCAGCTGATCTTGAGAGTAAGTCCGAAGCTGAAGCCCAACAAGTTGAGGCGCCCGATTCCACCGACGAGGTTTGGGACACTGCCGTCGAGCCGAAGGCACCTGCGGATCCTGCACTTCCAGCAGAATCCGGGGCGCTCGCGATGGCCGGCGTCGAGGCCGACGCGGGTGAAGGCTCGGCAGAGCCGCTTGACCGGGAAGACGCTTCGCCGATGGTTTCCGAAACCGAGGCGACCAGGCCCGAGCCCGACGAGGACTGGCTTAACGAAGACTACGAGAAGTGGATCGAGCCCAGGGATGAGTCGCTCGAGCAGATGGTGGACGAGGTTGTGGCCGCCCCCGTGGTTGTGCCGAGCGAATCCGCCATGGCTGCGGCATCAACAGAGCCTGTTGCGGCGGCAGAGGGTGGCGCCGCGGGTGCGGACACCTCAGAAGGTGCCCCGACGCCTGATGCAGTCGCCGATTCCGGCCTGAGTTCGGCTGAGAAGCCAGCGCAGTTTGGTGAGGTCAGCTTTGCCCGTGAGCCTGTGCGTCTCTGGGCAGCGGCGCTGGCCGCAGGTCTTGCGGTGCTGCTGGCGCTGCAGATTGTTTATCTGCAGCTACCGGACTGGTCCCGGGATCCTGGCTGGCGGGGCTTCTACGAGGGTTTCTGTGGGTTATTCGGCTGTGAGCTGCCGGAGCTCCGCGCCGTAGATGCGCTGCGTACCCGGAACCTTGTGGTCCGCAGCCATCCGGAGCTCGCCGACGTGCTGGTGGTGGACGTGATGATCGTCAACCAGGCCCCTTTCGCCCAACGCTATCCGGATCTTGAACTTCGCTTTGCGGCTGTTAGCGGCGTGCTCGTGGCTGGCCGATCTTTTACGCCGGAGGAATACCTGGCTGGAGAGGCCCGCGCCACGGACCTCATGCCGCCGCAGACGCCGGTGCAGGTGAGCCTGGAAATTCTCGATCCGGGCGAAGACGCGGTGAATTACACCTTGAGTTTCAACTGATCCACTTGCTCATGCAAAGCTTCTCATCTAGAGCTTCGCTTGCCACGGGCGTATGATGCGCGACTTTCCGGAACTGGCCCGCAAGGAGCCGGCAAAGCGTTCCAGCCTTGGTTGCCATCGGTCCCCATAAACTTCGCAATTCCGTGGTGCTAGCACCTATGGCGGGCGTCACGGACGTCCCGTTCCGAGCGCTTGCCTGGGAGTTCGGCGTAGGCCATGTGGTCTCGGAGATGGTTGGCAGCAAAGCCGAACTCTGGAGCACGCCGAAGTCGCGCCTGCGCCGGCAGACCGTGGCCGGCATCAGCCCCGTTGCCGTGCAGATCGCAGGGGGTGATCCGGAAACCATCGCTGCGGCGGCCCGTCGGCATTATGAAGACGGTGCCGAGATCATCGACATCAATTTCGGCTGTCCGGCGAAGAAAGTCTGTCGCAAAGCGGCAGGCTCTCAGCTCCTGGCTGACGAAGATCTTGTCCGGCGGATTATCGCGGCGGCGGTGGCCGCGGTACCGGTACCGATTACCGTGAAAATCCGGACCGGTGTTGCGCCGGAGCGGCGCAACGGTGTGGAAATCGCGCGGATCGCAGAAGGTGAGGGCGCACAGGCCATCGCCGTGCACGGGCGAACCCGCGCCTGCCGCTTCGAGGGTCTGGTGGAGTACGAGACCATTGCCCGGATCTGCGAGGCCGTGAGCGTGCCTGTTTTTGCGAACGGCGAGATCGAAAGTGCGGCGACGGCGGCACGTGTGCTCGCAGAAACCGGCGCCGACGGGATCATGATTGGTCGCGCCGCCCTCGGGGCCCCCTGGCTGCCCGGACAGATTGCCGGTGTCACTGGTCCGCTCAGCCTCGAAACGAAGCTTGCCACGATGTGTCGGCACGTTGAGGCAGGGCATGCCTTCTACGGGGAGCCCGGTGTGCGGATTATGCGCAAGCACGTGCAGTGGTATCTCGAGCAGCTGCCGGAAATCGGTAGCCTCGAGGACCGCCAGGCGCTCAGACAACGCTTCAACGCGCTGACAGACATGACTGCGCAGCGCGACTTTCTGGCGTCCCTCTGCCGGCCGCTCGCGGCCTGAGCAGCCGGGCCTCAAAACGACGATTTGAAAAATTCCGGCTCACGCAGCCGGGCGACAACGAGACATCATGACTGACAGCAGCATCGGCATGCCGCGGCGTGCACTCTTAAGCGTTTCCGATAAAACGGGCATCGTCGAGTTTGGCCGGGCGCTGGCGGGCCACGGCGTTGAGCTTCTATCCACCGGTGGCACCTACCGAGCCCTGGAAGAAGCGGGCGTTGCCGTTCGGGAAGTATCTGCCCACACGGGGTTTCCGGAGATGATGGACGGACGCGTGAAAACGCTGCACCCGAAAATCCACGGTGGGATCCTGGGCCGCCGTGGCCAGGACGATGGGGTCATGAGCGAACATGAGATCGCACCCATCGACCTCGTTGTGGTCAATCTTTACCCCTTTGCAGAGACCGTGGCCCGGCCGGACTGCACCTTTGAGCTGGCGATCGAAAACATCGATATCGGCGGGCCGGCGATGGTCCGCTCCTCAGCCAAAAATCACCAAGACGTGGCCGTTGTCGTGG
>JBCDDI010000319.1:0-4848 GCA_039180365.1 Pseudomonadota bacterium | reverse complement strand
CGTCGTCAACATGGTCAACAGCATGACCGCCTTTGCCAGGGCCCAGACGGGGAGCACGGGCTACCTCCTGACCTGGGAGCTACGTTCCGTTAATCACCGTTTTCTGGAAATGCAGTTTCGTCTGCCCGAGTCACTGCGCGCCGTTGAATATCCGCTGCGCGATACGCTGCGCAAACACCTGAAGCGCGGCAAACTCGATTGCGCCCTGCGCATGGAACGCCAGGCCGGGGAGTCTTCTATCGAGCTGAATCGCACGCTGCTCCTGCAGGTGCTGGCCATGGTCGAGCAGGTGCGCCGCGACGCCCCGGAAATCGGCTCGCCGAATCCCATGGATCTACTCCGCTGGCCGGGCGTGATTGGTGATGACGCCGGCTTCGACGACGAAGGTCTCGCCACCACGGTCAAAGATCTCTTTGAAGAGGCGCTGACGGAGCTCATGGCCTACCGGGGCCGGGAAGGACAGCAGCTCGGCGACACCATCACTACCCGCCTCGACGAGATTGATACCGTGGTCGCCGACGTTAAAGGCCGCACGGCGTCGATCGGGCATCAGCTTAAAGCCAGGCTGGAAGCCCGCCTTCAGGATCTCAAGGTGCAGGTGGACGTTGACCGGCTCGAACAGGAAGTTGCGCTGCTTGCGCAGCGCGCCGACGTTGCGGAGGAGCTCGACCGCCTGAGCATCCACGTCGAAGAGGCCCGGTCGATCCTGCGCAGTCCGGGACCGCACGGTCGCCGCCTCGACTTCCTCACCCAGGAGCTGAATCGGGAGGCAAACACCCTCGGTGCCAAAGCCACCATGGTGGAAAACTCCCAGCGTTCCGTGGATCTGAAGGTCATTATCGAGCAGATCCGGGAGCAGGTGCAGAACATCGAATGAGCACCGGCCTCCTGTTCATCGTCTCGGCGCCGTCTGGTGCCGGGAAAACGAGCCTTGTGGCGGCCCTGCTCGAGGGGGATCCGAGCCTGACTGTGTCCGTCTCTCATACAACGCGCCCACGGCGGCCCAGGGAGACCGATGGGGTTAACTACCACTTCGTTGCTGCCGAAGCCTTCGAGGCCATGGTCGCCGACGACGCCTTCGTGGAACATGCGGAAGTGTTCGGCAACCGCTATGGGACTTCTCGCGCCGCCGTCGCCGACGGGCTCGCCACCGGCGCAGACGTTGTGCTGGAGATCGACTGGCAGGGGGCGGCCCTAGTCCGGGCTGCGATGCCCGAAGCCGTGAGCATCTTTATCGTGCCACCTTCGCAGAGCGCCCTCCGAGAACGCCTCACAGCTCGCGGCCAGGACGATGAAGCCGTCATCGAATCGCGACTCGCCGAAGCCCGCGGTGAAATGCAGCACCACGACGAGTTTGACTATCTGGTGATCAACGACGATTTCGACACAGCCCTCGGCGAGCTGGCCGCCATTGTGCTCGCCGAGCGCTGTCGGCTGGCGCACCGCGTCGAGCGTCAGCGCGGGCTCCTCGACGAGTTATTGACTGAGTCGGCGTCGGTGGACAGGTCCCCGGAGCGCCGGTAAACTCGCGCGCTCTTTGAATTTGACCGCAGAGCACCATGGCCAGAATCACCGTCGAAGACTGCCTGGAAAACGTCGACAACCGCTTCGAGCTCGTCATGCTGGCGACCCGACGCGCGCGGCAGATGCGCCGCTACGGCGTTGACCCGCTGGTACCGGAAGAAAACGACAAGCCCACTGTCATTGCCCTGCGTGAAATCGCTGAAGGCCTGATCTCCCACGAAATGCTTGACGCACAGGAGACCTCCACTGAGGATGAGGAAGTCGAGATCACCTTCACCGTAGGAGATGACGAGCCAGGCGACTTCTAGCAAGTCGAAGGACACGGCTGAAAAAGCCACCACCGGACCCGCCGGCCACCCGTCAGAGCGGAGCACCCCCTCGTCCTCAGGAAACTCTCCAGACAAGAAAGCCTCTGGAACGTCCCGCCAGTCCCCGCCGAGCCAGTCCGCCCCAAATCGACAGAACCCGAACGGCTCTCTCCTCGTCGGCCGCCTTGCCGAGTACGCAAAACGCGATGCCGTCGCGAGCCCGGCCACCATCGGCAAACTCGAGAAGCTCGCCGCAAGCTATCTGCCCGATGACCAGGTCGCCCTGATCGTTGAGGCCCATGCCTACGCGGAAGCCGCTCATCAGGGTCAGATGCGTCGCACCGGGCACGCCTACATCACCCATCCCCTTGCCGTGGCGAACATTCTCGCCGGCATGCGCATGGATCCGGAAACCATCATTGCCGGGCTGCTGCACGATGTCCTCGAGGATACGGAGGCGAGTAAAAGGGCTCTCGCGGACCGCTTCGGCACCTCTGTGGCAGAGATCGTCGACGGGGTATCGAAGCTTTCGAAGATCTTCCGCTCCCGCGCGGAGGCTCAGGCCGAGAACTTCCAGAAGATGGCCATGGCCATGGCCAAGGACATCCGGGTAATTACGGTCAAGCTCGCCGATCGGCTGCACAACATGCGCACGATCGGCGTCATGAGCGAAGAGCAGCGCAAGCGCATCGCCCGCGAGACCCTCGACTTTTATGCGCCGATCGCCAATCGCCTCGGCATCCACTCCATGAAGGTGGAGTTTGAAGAGCTGTCATTTCAGGCGCTCTATCCGCTCCGGGCCGATCGCATCAGCGAAGCCGTACGCGCTGCCCGCGGCAACCGCAAAGAGCTCATGGAGGACCTGCAGCGATCCATCGAATCCGCCCTCGAAGCGGAAGGGGTCGCCGCTGAGGTGCAGGGCCGTGAGAAACACCACTACTCGATCTACCGGAAGATGAAGACTCAGCACAAGTCCTTCTCGGAGATCATGGATGTCTTCGGCTTTCGCGTGGTCGTGGAGCAGCCTGACGACTGTTATCGCACCCTCGGCATTGTGCACAACCTCTACAAACCGGTTGCCGGTCGCTTTAAGGACTACATCGCGATACCGAAAGCGAACGGCTACCAGTCGCTGCATACCACGCTGTTTGGCATGCACGGCGTACCCATTGAGGTTCAGATCCGGACCCGACAGATGGAGGCGGTTGCCGAGAACGGGATTGCCGGCCACTGGCTGTACAAGTCCGAGGAAGCGGGGCTCGCATCCAGTCAGCAGCGGGCCCGCCAGTGGGTGCGCGATCTCCTCGATCTCCAGCAGCGGGCCGGTAACCCCATGGAGTTCATCGAGAGTCTGAAAATCGACCTGTTCCCGGACGAGGTCTACGTGTTTACGCCGAAAGGCCAGATTCTCGAATTGCCACGAGGTTCCTGCCCGGTCGATTTCGCCTACGCCGTACACACGGACGTCGGCAACCGCTGCGTAGCCTGCCGGGTGGACCGGAACCTGGCACCGCTATCGCAACAGCTCCAATCCGGGCAGAGCGTGGAAATCATCACCGCAGAAGAAGCCCGGCCGAATCCCGACTGGCTGACCTTTGTGGTCTCGAGCAAGGCGCGTTCCGGAATTCGTCAGGCCCTGAAAACCCAGCAGGACTCTCAGTCTATTGCCTTCGGCAGGCAGCTCCTGAATCGTTCCCTGGCGAGCGCTAACAAGAGTATCAACGATCTGGACTTCCGTCGGCTGCGCCGGGTCTTCAAGGAATTTGGGGTGAAACGCCTGGATGAAGTGCTGGCCGCCATTGGCAATGGTCAGCTCATGTCTTACGCCGTGGCCCAGCGGCTGCTGGCGGAGGATGATCCGGACTTCGAAGGCGTGCCGGTCGAATCCGGCGGTCCCGTTGCCATTCGCGGCGGCGAGGGGCTGGTTGTGAACTACGGTCGCTGCTGCGGCCCGGTGCCCGGCGACGCAATCGTCGGCCATATCACGCCGGGCAAGGGTTTTGTCGTGCACGTGGAAACCTGCCCGAACATGGTTGAGATCCGTCGGCGTCGCGGTGCCAAAGAGATCATTCCCGCGCACTGGGCGGACACCGGAGACAACGAATTTCTCACGACCCTGCGCCTGCAGGTGAATCGCCGCAAAGGCATCATCGCCGAGCTGGCAAGTACTTTTGCGGAAGTGGATTCCGGAGTTGAGAACATCCACGTGGAAGAGCGCAGTGCGGAAGTCACCAGCGTCAGCGCGAGGGTGTCCGTCCGGGATCGCTCCCATCTGGCACGGACGATCCGACGTCTGCGCAATCTGCCAAGCGTTATCAGCATCTCACGGCTTGGCAGCTGAACACGCAAGCACGGAATTAGACCCATGAAGCACCCGATCGCAACGACGTCGGCACCCGCCGCCATCGGCACCTACTCCCAGGCCATCGCCAGCGGCGGTCTGGTCTTTATCTCCGGACAGATTCCGCTTGATCCGGAGTCTATGGAACTCGTCAGTGACCACGTGGCTGAACAGACGGAACAGGTCTTCAAAAACCTCGCCGCCGTCGCCGAGGCTGCTGGTGGCAGCCTGGCAGACGCGGTGAAGCTTACCGTCTTTCTCACGGATCTCGGCGACTTCGCGACCGTCAACGAAATCATGGCGCAACACGTTCCGGAACCCTATCCCGCCCGCGCCGCTGTCGAGGTATCCGCCTTGCCGAAAGGCGCCGCCGTGGAGATCGAAGGCATTCTGGCCATCGGCGCCTGAGCGGGGCGCAACAGAACGCAGCGCAAGCCCCAGATCTGACAAGGATGCCCACGGTACAGCCCGACGCCAGCGTCCAGACCCTGAAGGGCGTGGGTCCGAGCCTCGCAGAAAAGCTCGCACGGCTCGGCGTGGAGCGGTTGATGGATCTGCTCCTGCACCTGCCGCTGCGCTATCAGGACCGATCAACGCTGGTCAGCTTAGCTGCGCTGCGCCCGGAACAGGAAGCGCTGGTCAGCGGGCAGATTGTTGATGCGCGGCTTGCCTACG
>JBCDDI010000318.1:0-4858 GCA_039180365.1 Pseudomonadota bacterium | reverse complement strand
CGTTAATTTCTACGGCAGCGTCCAGCCCGTCTTCATAGCTGGAGCCGGGCGGCAGCTCGTGGTGCACAACGTGATTGGTGAGATCGAAGTCCGGATCGTCTACCCAGACCGGGTGCGTAAGCTGCAGCAGATCCCCTTGAGCCTTGCGCACCCGGTCTGGGTGGACGATCCGGACTTCTAGCTCACCAATCACGTTGTGCACCACGAGCTGCCGCCCGGCTCAAGCTATGAAGACGGGCTGGACGCTGCCGTGGAAATTAATGAGGCGCTGCTGCCTCGGGATCGCCCGCTCTGGCGCATGGTCATGATTTCCGGGATTCCCGGAAAAACGCTGCTGCTGCAGCAGACACACCACGCGATGATTGATGGGGCCTCCGGCATCGAGCTTACCCTCGTGCTCTACGATCTCGATCCGGAAGCGGGAGAGCCGGTGGCGCCGAACGAGCCCTGGCAGCCCGCGAAACCGCCGGCCCCCGGCGAGCTGATTGCCGACGCCGTGCAGGACAACATGCAGGCTTTTCGCGAGAAGAGCGTGCTGAACCTTGCGAGCCAGGCCGTCTCGAACACCCAGCAGCTCCGCCGCGCCGCGGAAGTGATGACCCGTTTTGTGTCCCAGCCGGCGGTCACCGCACCCTTCAATGCCGGCCTCGTTGGCCCCACGCGCAAAGTCCGGTGGATCAAAAAACCCTTCAGCGACATTCGGGAGATCCGGCGCCAGCTCGGGGGCACCATCAACGACGTGGTGCTCACCGTGGTCTCTGAAGCTGTGGCCCGCTATCTGGCCGGGAAGGACGAGGCGGCGAAGAGCGGCGACTACCTCAGGATCATGTGCCCGGTGAACGTGCGCACGGAAGACAAAAAAGGCGCCCTGGGTAACGAAGTCTCGGCAATTTTCCCACGCCTGCCTGCGGAGGAGCTCGATCCTGTGCAGCGCCTGCACGCGGTGATTGGTGAGACTGAGCGGATCAAACGCGAAGAGGAAGCGCAGTCGGTGACCGTTATGCAGGAGTCCCTGCCTTACATGCCGCCCGTTGCCATGCTCGGCACGCAGCTGGTCGGTACGCCTATGGATCCGACGGCGGCCGTCGCGCGCATGAATCTACCGGCGATGCCGGCCATCGGCGGTAATCGCCTGCCTAACGTGGGTATCAATTTCGTCTGCACCAACGTACCCGGTGTGCAGGTGCCTCAGTACATGTGTGGTCTGGAGGTCACGGATACCGTTGGACTGCTGGTGCTGACCGGCAACATCGGATTCAGCGTGACGATCCTGAGCTACAACCGGCAGCTCTTTTTCTCCTTCATCTCGGAGCGGCGCCTGCTGCCCGATCTGGAAGTGATCGCGGCGGCTGCGGACGATGTTTTCAATGAGCTCCTCGATGCGGCGGCGAAAGCGGCCGGCACGAGGGCGGGTTAGGAGGATAAAGCAGTGCTTGATTACAAGAAGACGATAAGCCTTGGCGACAGTGAGATAGACATTCATGCCATGTCGCGAGACGACCGCGACGCCATGCTTGCCTTCGCGCAGAAACTGCCTGACGACGATCTGCTATTCCTTCGTGTCGACATTACCCAGCCTGAAGTGGTCGATCAGTGGCTCGACCAGATCGAGGAGGGGCATTCCGTGTCGCTCGTTGCCTACGATTCCGCTGGCCTCATCGGCTATGCCACCGTGCATCGGACCGAGGCGCGCTGGACCCGGAACCTTGGCGAACTGCGCGTAAACGTGAGCGCCGACTATCGGGGTAAAGGCCTTGGCCGGCACCTCACCTCCGAGATCTTCGATGTGGCCCGGAGCCTTGGCTTACGGAAGCTTATGGCCAGCATGATCTCGGATCAGAAGGGCGCTCAGGCCGCTTTCCGGCGCCTCGGCTTCGTCACCGAAGCGATGTTCTCGGATCATGTCGATGATATGAACGGCACGCCGCGCGATCTTGTTGTGATGACACACGACATTACGGGCCACTCGGACGTACTCGAGCAGGCAGCCAAACTCTGAGCTGAGTGCAGCACGGCTGGCGCCAGTTGGCGGCCCGCCGAGCAGTTGTGGCTGCAGCTCCGCGGTCTGGGCGTACAGACCCGTCACAGCTATAGTCTGGCGACTACCTGGTCGATCGGCGAAGAGCATGCAGCTAACGGGAACTGGACGGAAACCGCAGCGCGGCCTCAGCCAAAAACTGGTGCTCGTGTCGCTGTTGCTGGTGCTCCTCGCGGGTGCAACCGCAGCGGCGGAAGAGACCCTCGAGGGAGACGCTGCTCAGGCGAATAACCCCCTCGCTGACATCCGCGCGTTTAACCTGCAGAACTACTACATTCCCGAGCTCTCCGGCCCCGGGGACGAAACCGCCAACAGCTTTATCCTGCGCTATGCCCAGCCCTTCGGGAACTGGCTCATGCGCGCGTCGCTGCCCTTTAACCGCGTGCCCACAGGTCCCGGGGAAACGGCTTCAGGCCTTGGCGATCTGGACGTGTTCTTCGCTTACCTCTTCGATACGGGCAATCCCGGCCGCAGCTTCGGTTTCGGTCCACAGTTTGTGTTGCCCACCGCAAGCCGCGACGCCACCGGTAGCGGTCAATGGCAGGCTGGTGCAGCGGCCGTTTACTTTGACGCAACGTCCTCCCTCTTTCAGTGGGGCGGCCTTGTTACCTATCGCACGGACATCGCAGGAGACGACGATCGCGACGACACGAGCGTGTTGGCCGCGCAGCCCTTCTACTTCCTGCAGCTTGGAGGCGGCAACTATCTTCGCGGCGCGCCGATCTGGGTTTTTGATCTCGAGAACGACACCTACCACGTGCCCGTTGGCCTGGGCTTCGGGCGGGTGATACCAACGGAACGCATCGTCTTTAACGTGTTCATCGAGCCGCAGTTCACGATTCTGGATAAGGGGCCCGGTCAGCCTGAGTTTCAGCTCTTTTTAGGCTTCAACATGCAGTTCAAGTAGCGCTGCATCTGCTTTCGCCCAGTTGCACTACGTCTTCTGACATTACCTGACTCCGGGGGGCACCTGACCATGACGCCGAAGAAAACGACCCTTGCCGGTGCTGATGCGCCCTTCGATATCGTCTGGGATGAAATCGGCGTTGCTCATGTTTATGCCACAACGGTTGCCGATGCCTATCGGGGCATGGGCTACGCCGCGGCGAGCGAGCGGCTCTGGCAGATTCACATGAGCACGGCCTATGCGAACGGCGAAGCGGCAAAGCTTCTTGGTGAACGCTTTCTTGCCCAGGATGCCCTGCAGCGGGCCTGCAATGTGCACGGCGGTGAGACCGGTCTGCCCGAGAGCAGCGGCGACTGGATTGCGGACGCTTACCTCGAAGGAATGAACGCCGTAGTAGATGGGCTGGACGAGCTGCCGCCGGAGTTCCTGAACGCCGGGGCTGAGCCCCGGCACTTCACTCGCGCCGACATCGCCGCCCGTTATCGCTTCACCTCCTGGTTCCAGCACAAGAGTTGGACCGAGAAGATGCTCGCCGGTCGGCTCATGGCAACCCACGGCGTTGACTACTTCCGCAAGCATCTCCTGCACTTCTCCGACGCCGACGCTGCTTTGATCGAGGAGCTCGGCGAGGCCCTGCGGCAGCTGCCGATTTCCGCTTTTCCCCTTGCTTACCCGGAGTTTTCGGCCGCCAGAGCCACCGGAAGCAGCCTGTCCGGCAGCAACAACTGGGCCGTTACCGGCGCGCACTCGGCGTCCGGCAAGGCCATGCTCGCCACAGATCCGCATCAACCACACACCATTCCAAACACCTTCTTCTACGTGCATCTCCACGCTGGAGACTGGGATGCCTTTGGCGCCGCTTTCCCCGGTGTGCCCTATTTCATGATGGGCTATACCCGCGATATCGCCTGGGGTCTGACAACCGGCTTTGTCGACTGCTACGACGTTTATCTGGAACGGATCAGAAACGATGAGTACTTCAGCGGCGAGGGATGGCGGCCACTGGTAAAGCGAACGGAGCGCATCGACATCAGAGGGGGCAGTCACCGGGAGGTCGAGATCCTGAGCACGTCGCATGGACCTCTCCTCGAAGCCCTTACGGACCAGCTGGGTCTCTCGGAATCCGATATGCCGAGGGAAGATGTTGAGGCTTACGCCACCGCCTTGCACTGGTCCCTGGCCGATGTGGCCTCCTCTGCAGGCGCCCTCGCCGAACTACCCCTGGCAAAGAGCGCCGAAGCCTTCGGCGACAAGCTCTTTGAGAACGATGTCTGCCCGCTTGTTAACAACATTATCTGTGTCGACCGCGGGGACCACCTGCGGCGCTTTATCGCGACAACGCTGCCGGCGCGAGAGGCGGTAACCGGCAGCGTACCGCTGAAAGGCTGGGACCCGGCCTTTGATTTCCCGAAGTCCACGGCACAGGACCTCACCGTAGAAGTGGATCCGCCCGTCGGCTTCGCGCTAACCGCGAACAACGACACCATGGGTGAGCGCGGGCCCTATCCCATCCATAACTTTCCCACACACAGTGCCCGCGCCGACCGCATTCAGGAAATTCTTGAGGTCGGTGGCCCCTTCACCGTTGCTGACTTTCAACAGGCGCAGCTTGATCTCACGGACCTCAGGGCTCGAGTGCTGCTGCCGGATCTCATTGCTGTGCTCGAGGAAAGCGATGATCCAGATGTGGCGCTGGCAGTGCGCCTGCTCGGCGCCTGGGACTGCGTGGCCGATGTGGATTCCAGCGCTGCGTGCCTCTTCTATCCCTTCATCGATCGCCAGTGGCATCGGTCGTTTATGGTGGAAGTTCTGGGGGATGCACACCTCAAGGTGCTGCCGGTTGGTGCGCCGGGGTTAAATCGCTTTGAGATCGCCCGTTTCCTGGCGCCTGGCAGCCCCTGGCTTGCTCATCG
>JBCDDI010000317.1:0-4865 GCA_039180365.1 Pseudomonadota bacterium | reverse complement strand
AGCCAGACCTCCCGGGAAGCCTGATCGTCCCGAACCATGGCAATAACCGTGTCCGCCCCGCTGGCTGCTTCCGCGGGCGTCGCAGCGGTACGGGCGCCGGCGGCCACCAGGTGCTGCGTTTTTTCGGGGGTCCGGTTCCAGACGGTGAGCGTCTGTCCGGCGTCGAGCAAACGCGCGCCCATTCTCGAACCCATGGCGCCGCTACCGAGTAATGCAATTTTTCTGGCAATCATTCTGGAACCTCTCTGTTATTGCTGGAACAGGTTGAGGTGCTAAGTATTGATTCGAGTAATAAATGCAATAAATGTGCGCAGATGAACGTATATAGTGCGTTATATGCACTAATAGGTGCCCTGACGACGTACCAATAGCCCTAAGTCAGGGCAGATAGAGCTCCAATAGCGCTGCAGGATCCGCTTCACGCTGCTGTCGCGCCCTGCTTTGAGTGGTAACGGAACACCATGGAAGAGATTGATCTGCAGGCTCTGCGCGTCTTCGCGGCGGTTGCGCGGCGCCGAAGCTTTGCCCGGGCGGCGGAAGAACTGGACAGTCATCCGTCGTCGGTGTCCCGAACCGTCGCCAGGCTGGAAGGTGCTCTCGATGTCCGGCTGTTTCAGCGCACGACCCGGAGCGTGTCGCTGACCGAAGCGGGCACGGACTACCTCGCGCGGATCTCGAACGTGCTCGAGGCCCTCGACGAAGCCAACGATGCGCTCCGCAGCAGCGATGGCGCCTCGCCGGGTGGGCTACTGCGGCTGACAGCTTCCGTCGCCTTCGGTGAACGGATGATCGTGCCTTTGCTGGCGGGCTTTCGAGAGCGGTATCCGATGCTGCAGCTTGAACTGCTGCTGACTGACGCCACCGTTGACCTGATTGAGGAGCAAATCGATCTCGCGGTGCGACTTGTTCCTCAGGTGACTGGCAATCTCGTGGTGACCCGGCTCTTCTCGACCCGCTATCGGATCGTGGCAAGTCCAGCCTACCTCGCCCGCCAGCCCGCGATTCACCGCCCGGAAGCGCTTGCCGCCCATGCGTGTGTCACCATGTCACTGCCCGGGCACCGTTCCGAGTGGCGGGTAAGACCCGCCGGCGAGCCTCAACACACGATGGTCGTACCGATCCGCAGCGCCATTGCCGTCTCCTCGGCCTTAAGTCTCCGATCTCTGGCGCTTGGGGGGCTCGGCCCAGCGCTCCTCGCAGACTGGCTCATCGCCGACGCCCTGGCAGACGGTCGCCTGGTGGATCTCTTTCCTCAGCATGAGGCCACGGCGACGGACTTCGAGACGGCGGCCTGGCTCGCCTATCCGAACAGAGCCTATCTACCGCAGAAGGTTCGCGTCGCCATCGACTATCTCAAGGAACACCTGCGCTGATCAGCCGCGAGGCCATACGGTGCCGAATGCATGGTCAGATTCGAGCCAGATGCTGGTGAGGGTCCGGGCAAATCCTTAAACTTCCGGGAAGCGGCTGGGCGTTGTTGGCAACAGCTGCGGCGCTCCAGCCTGCATGGCCGCCCCGGGCGGTGTATTCAAGAGAACGGATTCGGACACCTCACGGTGGATATCACCCACATACTCGACGCCCTGAATGACGCCCAGCGTGAGGCGGTCGCTGCACCGCTCGGCAATACGCTGGTTCTCGCCGGTGCGGGCAGCGGCAAAACCCGCGTGCTCGTCCATCGCATTGCCTGGCTTATCGATGCGGAAGGGGTATCACCCTACGGCATCATGGCCGTCACCTTCACGAATAAGGCGGCGCAGGAAATGCGCGTGCGCATCGAGGAGCTGCTGAATCTCTCCGTACGCACCATGTGGGTGGGCACCTTCCATGGCATCGCGCATCGGCTGCTGCGCATGCACTGGCAGGAAGCTGAGCTGCCGCAGAACTTCCAGATTCTCGACGCCGACGATCAGCTCCGGCTCGTCAAGCGGGTCATGCGTGTGCTCGACATCGATGAACAGAAGTGGCCGGCCCGTCAGGCCGTCTGGTTTATCAATGGTCAGAAGGACGAAGGGCGGCGGGCCAAAGACGTTCCTGTCGGAGACGATCTCTTTCAGATCACCCATAAGAAGATCTACGAGAACTACGAGGAGCTTTGTCAGCAGGGCGGCCTTGTCGATTTTGCCGAGCTCCTGCTGCGCTGCCACGAACTGCTGCTGGATAACGCCGAGCTCCTCGCTCACTACCGCCAGCGCTTTCAGCATCTCCTTGTGGACGAGTTTCAGGATACGAACGCCATTCAATATGCCTGGCTGAGGCTTCTGGCGGGAGATTCCGCCCGGGTGATGGCGGTGGGTGACGACGATCAGTCCATCTATGGCTGGCGCGGGGCGAAGATCGAGAACATCCACCGCTACCGAGACGACTTCGGTGATGTGCAGACGATTCGTCTCGAACAGAACTACCGCTCGACGGCGACAATTCTCAAGGCGGCTAACGCCCTCATCGAACACAACACGGACCGCCTCGGAAAAGAACTCTGGACCGATGGGGAGCCCGGCGATCCGATCCGCGTCTACGCGGGCTATAACGACCTCGATGAAGCGCGCTTCATCGTCGAGCGGGCTGAAGAGTGGATTGACGGCGGCGGCTCTCCGGACGACGTCGCCGTGCTTTACCGGTCCAATGCTCAGTCCCGGGTGCTTGAGGAAGGCTTTCTCCGAGCACGCATTCCCTATCGGATCTACGGCGGTCTCCGTTTCTTCGAGCGCGCAGAAATTAAAAACGCGCTCTGCTACATGCGCCTCGTGCATGAGCGCAACTCGGACCCTGCTTTCGAACGGGTCATCAACCTGCCCCCGCGCGGTATCGGCGACAAAACAGTGGAAGCCATTCGTGCGGAAGCCCGGGCGCGCGGCCGCTCCATGTGGCAGTCCTGCACCGAGGCGCTGGCTGAAGGCACCTTCCCGGGGCGCATTGCCGGTAAGGTCGCCGGTTTCCTGCAGCTCATTGAAGACCTGGCTCAGGCAACAACGGACATGGCGCTCCATGAGCTGGCTGATCACATTATCGATACCAGCGGCCTCATGGATTACCACAGTCGGGAGCGCGGAGAGCGGGGCCTGGCGCGGAAAGAGAACCTCGAAGAACTGGTCAGCGCCTGCCGCTCCTTTACCGGTGAACTGGTGTTTCCCATCAGTGAGCCGGAGCTTAACGGGGAAGAGAACGCCGAAACCTCCGTCCTCGAGGAGTTCCTCGATCAGGTGGCCCTCGATGCGGGAGACCGGCAGTCGGAGAGCGGACCCGCTGTGCAGCTCATGACTCTGCATTCAGCGAAAGGTCTGGAGTTTCCCCTCGTCTTTCTGGCCGGTCTCGAAGAGGGGCTGTTTCCGCACAGGATGTCCGCGGAAGAACCTGGCCGCATCGAAGAGGAGCGGCGCCTCGCCTACGTTGGTATCACTCGCGCCATGCGCTGCCTCTATCTCACCTATGCAGAGGCCCGTCGCCTGCACGGCTCGGATACCTACAATCGCCCTTCCCGCTTTCTCCTCGAGGTACCGAGCGAGCTTGTCTCCGAGGTACGGATGAAGGGCGCCGTCGAGCGACCCTACGGGAGCGTCGACACCCCGGCCGGGCTCTTTGCTGATGACGATGGTGCCCTGCGCATGGGTCAGCGCGTACAGCATAAGAAATTCGGCGAAGGCGTCGTTATGCAGTGTGAAGGCGCCGGCGAGCGCGCCCGAGTGCAGGTGAACTTCGCCGAGGGCGCTAAGTGGCTCATGCTGGGCTACGCCAACCTCGAAACCCTTGATTGACTGTGCCTGGAGAGTTGAGCTGATGTCCCGGAGCTGGAAACTGATTCGTTTGTACTACGGCCGTGGAAGCTTCGGAAGAAGGGCTTCCGCCCGGGCCCTTTCCGTCACCCTGGGGTTGGCGCTGAGCTTAAGTTTTGCTGCCTGCAGCGAGGGCGGTGCGCCCGGGGGTGCTCAAGCCGCGCCGGCCGCGGCAGCCGAGCAGGAGGTGTTCCGCTGGAAGCTGATCACAACCTGGCCGCGGAATCTCCCAGCCCTCGGTACGGCGCCGGTGCGTATGGCGGATCGGATCCGGACCATGAGCGGTGGACGCCTGGACATCAAGGTTTATGGCGCTGGCGAGCTTGTCGGTGCCTTCGAGGTTTTCGATGCCGTGTCACTTGGAACGGCGGAGATGGGTAACGGCGCCGCCTATTACTGGCGCAGCAAGCTGCCGATCGCCGCGGTTTTTGCGTCTGTTCCTTTCGGCATGACGGCCCAGGAAATGAACGGCTGGCTGCACCACGGCGGCGGCCTCGAACTCTGGCAGCAGCTTTACGCGCCTTTTGGGGTGATCCCCATGGCCGCGGGTAACACCGGCGTGCAGATGGGCGGCTGGTTCACAAAAACCATCGACTCCGTAGCAGATCTTGACGGTCTGAAGATGCGCATCCCCGGCCTCGGCGGTGCGGCGTTGGAGCGGGTTGGGGGTCTACCCGTTGCCATGCCGGGTAGCGAAGTGTTCACGTCGCTGCAGACCGGTGTGATTGATGCGACGGAATGGGTGGGCCCCTACAACGACCTGGCTTTCGGGCTCCATACGGTGGCTGATTATTACTACTATCCGGGCTGGCATGAGCCGTCCACAGCCATTGAGTCCCTTGTTAATGCGGAAGCCTTCGCGAGCTTACCGCCTGATCTGCAGGCGATCCTCGAAACTGCCGTCCGCCATGCCAACGACGACGTCCTTGCAGAATTTACGGCTCGTAACGCCGACGCGCTGGAAACGCTTGTTAACGAACACGGCGTGGAAGTCCGGCCTTTCCCGCCGGAAGTGCTCGCCGTGTTGCAGGCTGAATCCGCCTCAGTGATCGAAGCGCTGGCCGGTGACGATCCGCTCCACGCAGAAATTCT
>JBCDDI010000316.1:0-4874 GCA_039180365.1 Pseudomonadota bacterium | reverse complement strand
GGGATTGTTGAGCTCGCGTCCGGCTTCTTCTTAAGCCTTGACGGCAGCTACACCTCAGCGTCTTTTTCCGATACCGCCAATGGGCCAAGTGAGAGCGAGCCCTCCGATAACCGCAACGAGTCTTATGTGTTGGTGAACGGTAAAGTCGGCTATCGGGCCGACCGCTGGGCGGCTAACGTATTCGTGCGGAATCTCTTTGACGAGGACTACACGCTGCGGGTCAACCGCGGAAGCATCCTCGCTGGTGGTGATGGTATTGGTGCGGCGACCATCGGTGCACCAAGGGTTGCCGGTCTCGAGGTGACCATGAGCTTGTAAAAACACTCTGGTGGAACCAGGTGTCTCCTGGCAGGTTCACGGTTTGAGCCGCTTAAGGTCGGCTACCGTCAGATCACTTTCTGCATCGCCCGTGTTCACCGTTGTCGCTGGCTCAACCATGATGACGATGGGCTCCTGGGTGAGGGACCTTGGCCGATGTTCAGTGCCGCTTGGAACCACCAGGAAGTCCCCCGTATCTAGCGTCACGGTGCCGTCGCGGAAGTCGATGGCGATGCTGCCGCGCAAGACAAAAAACGCCTCGTCCTCTTCCGGATGGGCGTGCCAGTCGAAAACCTCGCCGAACTTAGCGACCTTAACCTGCGCATCATTCACATCGCCAACTACGTGCGGGTCGAAGACCTGATCGATCTGCGTATCCGCCGCGGCGAGGACGTTTACTTTGGTCGGCGGCATGGTCGTGCTTCCCCTGACTGGATCTGAGGCACGACGCTAACAGCCGCACGCTGCCTTTCCCATAGGCTCGACGGTCTGCTCGCGCCGCTAGCCGTCGCTGATCGCGAAAGCAATGACCTGGCCGGTGGTACCGGGTTCCGGTTCCAGCACGGCACCCTCCGGGTCGTCTGCCTCGCGCCGCGGTCCCGATCCCGGCACCGTGACGAGCACGTACTGTTTGCCGCTCTTCGGGCTCAGGTAGCTCATGGGCGTTGCGCCCGAGGACCCTGGCAGCGGTGTCTGCCAGATCACTTCGCCGGTGAGCACGTCCAGAGCGCGCAGCTGCCCGTCCATGATGCCGGCGTTGAAGATGAGGCCGCTGGCGGTTACGAAGGAGCCCGCCGTTCCCGGGAAACCCAGATTCCAGAGTCCATTGCCGCGGCGCCAGACCATCTGCTGCGTGCTGAGGTCGACAACGCCCATTTCACCGTAGGGCGGTTTGATGCAGGGCAGACCCAGCGGCGATGAGAACATCGTCACCCGAGCGGCGAAGGGTGTGCCGCGCTGCGGACCACCAATACCGTAGCCTCGATTCTGGCCTTCCCCTTCGCGCGTCGCGAGCAGGTCTTCCTCTCGCGGGATCAGGTGCACGGTGAATGCAAGGTGCGTGTTGTTCACAACCAGTAGCTGTCGACCTTCATCGACAGCAACGCTGCCCCAGTTCATACCGCCGGCTGGTCCTGGATAGAGGATTGTTCCCTCGGTGGAAGGCGGCGTCATCGTTCCTTCCCAGCGGAGCTCATGAAAGGCGGCGCGGCAGGCCATCTGGTCGAAGGGCGTAATACCGAAGAGATCACGTTCGCGCAGCTCCGGGTGGGCGAAAGAGGGCATGCCTGTGGAGAAGGGTTGCGTGGCGCTCGTCCGCTCACCGGGCAGGTTGGTCTGCGGGACTTCCCGCTCGGTAACGTCTGCGAGCAGCTCGCCCGTAGCCCGGTCCAGCAGAAACAGCTCGCCGCGCTTCGTTGGCACGATAACGGCTTTGCGCGCTTTCCCGTCGAGCGTCAGATCAACGAGACTCGGCTGTGACGGCACGTCGTAGTCCCAGATGTCGTGATGGGTCGTTTGGAAGTGCCAGCGGGTCAGTCCAGTTTTTGCATCGATGGCGACAATGGAGCTCGCGAACTTGTCCATCACCTCCGTGCGGTGGCCGCCGAAGTAGTCGGGGGTGGCGTTACCGGTTGGGACATAAACGAGGCCGAGCTCGTCATCGGCCGAGGTCAGGCTCCAGACGTTTGGTGTGCCCCGGGTATAGAAGCCGCCTTCCGGCGGCATGACGGTTCTACCTTCACGGCCGATGTCCCAGGCCCAGAGCAGCTCGCCGGTGGCGACGTCGTAGCCGCGGACGACGCCCGACGGTTCTTCCGTTTCCTGGTTGTCCATGACCCAGCCGCCGACGACCAGGGCGCCGCTGGCGACCGTGGGTGGTGAAGTAACAAAGTAGTAGTAGGGTTGCACTTCGCCCATTCCGGCCAGCAGCGAAATCTGTCCGTTGTCGCCGAACTCCTCGCAGGGTTCGCCGCTCTCCCGGTCGAGGGCGATCATCCGAGCGTCGGTGGTGGCCGTGTAAATCCGTTCGGCGCAACGTTCTCCTTCGGGCCTTCCTTCGAGATGATGATGAGTCACCCCCCGGCAGTTGCCGAGGATGCCGTAGGCAGGCGTCTCGTTTTCGGGGTCGAAACGCCAGCGCTCATCTCCAGTATCAGGATCCAGCGAGATCACCACGTTCTGCGCTGTGCAGAGAAAGAGCCCGTCGCCAACCTGGATCGGCGTGCCGCTGAAGCGGCCAACGCGGCGGGTGTCGAAGCGCCAGGCTTCTTCGAGGCTGTGCACCGTGTCCCTGTCGATCTGCTCGTGAGGCACATAGCGGGTGCCCGCATTGCTGGCGCCGTAGGCGGTCCAGTCGACATCGTTCTTTGAGGGTCCGAAGTTGGTTGCGGGATCCAGGGGCAGCACGTCGTCGCTCAGCAGGTCGATGGTCATGGCGCCGAGCACCAGTACCGTCGCCGCGGCGCAGGCCTTCACCGTATGCAGACTCAGGAGCGGCTCCCGGTCGGGCCAGAGATGTTTGCGGATAACGGGCGTGCAGAGCCAGAGGGAGAGCAGGCCCACGAGCCAGATGCGGGATCCCACGAGCCAGAAATCGTTACCCGCCTCGTACACAGCCCAGGCCAGTGTCAGCAGCAGCGCTGCGGCAAAGAGATAAAAGCCACGGCGCTGGGCCAGCCAGAGGTCGAAGGCCGACAACGTCATGAGTGCGCCCGCCAGCAGGTAGTACGGTGTGCCGCCGGCGACGGCGAGACTGGACCCCTGGAAGGTCATCGGCAGCGCAATCAGTCCGATCAGCACGGCGGTAATGCGCAGTCCCCATTTCCCCTGCATGGCGTGGTTCCCCTTGTTTAAAGCAGTTCAAGAAAGTTCGAGCAGGCGACAGTAGGCCACAGGGCGGGGCGCTTTGGGTAGCGCGGGTCGAAGGTGGGGAGACGTAAGAAAAAGCGCTCCACCCCGAAGGGTGGGACCAGGGTGGAGCGAGGGGAGGAGGCGCCGTCGCGGCGGGACGGAGTTACCGGCCGCGCAGCGCTCCGCGAACGTGCACGGTTCTCTGGGCGTTCAGTCCTTATATTTCGTCCGTACTTCGTTGTACTCGCCGATTTCAATGCCTTTGCCGAGACCGGCGCCAACGGTGAAACCAGTGACGCGCGGTGGACCGTCCACCGGGTCGTAGTAGCTTGACCAGACACCAACCCCTACGCCCTCGAGGGAGGCGATGAAGCCCTGCGCATAGCCGTCGAAGTCAGCGCCCCAGACACCGAGGGTGAGACCGCCGTCGATGGCAACGGAAGCGCCTTTGGTCAGCGCGTTCGCGCTGAACCACCGGGGATTCGTAGGATCCGCGATGTTGATGACCATGCCGTATTCGTAGGCATAACCAGCACCGAGGGAAAAATCCCCGGTCGCAGAAAGCGACACGTGACCGCCACCGGCCATGTCTGCCGCCTGCACAAGCAACGGCCACTCGTCGAATTCTTGGATCGTCTCCAACGCATCGTCAACGCGACCCTCTTCGAGATCTTCCTTCAGGTCCCGGAAAGTGCTTTTTGTTTTTTCGTCGTCTAGCATCAGGCGTACAGCGACGCTGCCGAGGGCGGCCATCACCGGTGCTGCTGCCGAGTGAACGACGGCGCCGTTTGCGAATTCGTGAAAGTCGAGGGGTTCACCGCAGAGCTTGTGCGGTTTAGCGCCCACCCAGTTGCCCCAACGGTCCAGCAGATCCTCTGGCGCGCGCTTCACGAACTTCAGGCCTTCATTACATTGATTTTCCCTCGGCACTTTGCAGGTGCCGAAGTCGAGGCCGACAACGTGCTGGCGTTTGGTACCGCTCGGGCAGCTCTTGCAACGGCCGTCGTGTTTGAACTGGCCCGAGGGACAGCCCCAGGCATCCCGCTCATTGGTCGCCCTCGTGTAGTCGGGGCTGAAAGTCATGCCGCGTTCCTGACAGGCTTTCGCGTGGGACATTTTCCGCGTGAGGCTCGCGCGCTTGTAGCCGTCGGGGCAGCTCCAGCAACGCCCGTCGGACTGATAAAGGTTCTTCCCCCAGCAGCCTTTTTCGGGTTCGCCTTCGTCAATAGCGGGTGCTTTCTTGCAGGGCTCCTGACCGTTGCCGCCCTTGTCCGGGCAAAAGCCTTCGCTGTCCGCATTGCCGCCGTCATAGGTCAGGTTGAAGATACTCTCGTCCGTAGCGCCCTCATCGACGCTCAAGGCTGAGAGTGCCTGCATGTTGCGGAAGTTCTGGCTCCTGGTCATTGCGGTGCCCGACGCCTGGCCGTAACCCTTGCCGCCGCCGACCGGCATGGCGGCCGGCGGCGGGGGTGTCACCGGCGTGGAACCGGGGTGGGCAGGGGTGCCGGACTGCTGGTCATAAATCGGGGCAGGGGGCGTGTCGCTCGAATGCTCCTGCGGTTGCGGTGGTTGCCCTTGCTGAGGCGGCTGCTGTTGATAGCCCGGTTGCTGTTGATAGCCCGGTTGCTGTTGATAGCCCGGTTGCTGTTGATAGCCCGGCTGCTGCTGATATCCGGGTTGCTGCTGGTATCCAGGTTGCTGCTGGT
>JBCDDI010000315.1:0-4874 GCA_039180365.1 Pseudomonadota bacterium | reverse complement strand
TCACCGAGGCGCAGAGCCCGGCGGAAGGCGTTGGCCACCAGCGCTTCGTAGTTGGCGATAGAGGTGCGCACGGAAACGCCCGAGCGCTGGTTGATATCCGGCGAGCGGCGCGCGTGATGGGTGATCTCCGCGACGATTTCCTTCATGAAATCAGGCACGTTCAGATGATAGTCGCCAAGATCCAGAACGCTGGCCTCCTGGTCCATGATGTCCACTTCCTGCGCTACCTCGAGGGGATAGTGGGTGCGGATCTGAGCGCCGTAGCGGTCTTTCAGCGGCGTAATGATGCGGCCGCGATTTGTGTAGTCCTCTGGGTTCGCCGTTGCGACGATGAAGACGTCGAGCGGCAGGCGCACCTTGAAGCCGCGGATCTGCACGTCGCGCTCTTCCAGCAGGTTCAGGAGCCCCACCTGGATCCGTTCAGCGAGGTCGGGCAGTTCGTTGATGGCAAAAATCCCGCGATTCACCCGCGGCACCAGGCCGTAGTGGAGCGTCAGCTCGTCGGACAGGTAGCGGCCCTCGGCGATCTTGATCGGGTCCACCTCGCCGACCAGATCGGCAATGGTGATGTCCGGCGTTGCCAGCTTCTCCGCATAGCGGTCGTCGCGATGTAACCAGCGGATCGGCGCCGAGTCGCCCTGTTCGGCCATGATGGCTTTGCCTTCCGGCGAGATCGGCTGGTAGGGATCTTCAGGAATCTCCGTGCCATCGATGATAGGCGTCCATTCATCGAGAAGGCTCGTCAGACCCCGGACGATGCGGGATTTTGCCTGGCCGCGTTCGCCAAGAAAGATGATGTCCTGAGTGCCGAGGATGGCGTTCGTGAGCTGGGGAACAACTGTATCGTCGTAGCCCATGACCCCGGGGAACAGCGGCTGCTTGTCCCGGAGCCGACTGATCAGATTGCGCCGCACCTCGGCCTTCACGGGGAGCACCTGGTAGCCGGAGGCCTTCAACTCACCGAAGGTTTTTGCCAGGCCTTCCGGTGGAACCGCAGAATCCATTGCCATCGTGTGTCGCTCCAAGTGTGCCTGCCCTTCAGACAGTCTCTCAGGCACCCGGAGCATTGGCAAATGAGCGGCGCTCGGCAGGGCCATGAACTGTCCTACAGGCGGAAGGCAGGGCCGCCTGAGCGAATATAGCCCGCGTTTCTTAGGGGAGTGGCGAGACCGGCTCGTGCGATCAGGCCAGAGCCGCTTTCCGGAGCCCCGGCGCTGAGTGTGAATGCTGGCTCAGGCGTCTAAACAGCGCCGCGAGAAGTCGGCTTGCCCAGCATCCGGTCGGAGATGATGCGCAGCTGAATCTCGCTGGTGCCCTCGAAAATCTTCGTCAGCCGGGCGTCGCGCCAGTGTCGCTCTGTGGCGTGTAGCGTCGTGTAGCCGGAGCCGCCGAGGATCTGCAGCGCGTCAGAGGTGACCCGTTCCGCCATCTCTGCCGCGTGCCATTTGCACATGGACGCCTCCTTGTCGGCCCGGTCGCCGTTATCCATGAGGGTGGCCGCGTGATACATGAGCTGTCGCGAGGCTTCGATGTCGCTTGCCATGCGCGCCAGCTTGAAGCGGGTTTCCTGGAAGTCTGAGATAGGCACACCAAACTGCACCCGCTCCCCGGAGTAGGCCATGGCGTCTTCGAAGGCGCCGCGGGCAAGTCCAATGGAGCGTGCTGCCGTGTGAACGCGGGCGGCGTTCAGCCAGTTCACCGCGTTCTTAAAGCCTTCGCCGCCGCTTTCACCGCCGGTGATGACGTTCTCTTTCGGCACGCGGCAGCCGTCAAAGGCGAGCTCCCAGGTGCGCCAGCCGAAGTAGCCGATTTTCGGAATCGGCGCACCCTGGCAGCCCTCCGGCAACTCACCTCGCGCCTTCTCAATGATGATCTGCCCGGTGCCTTTGAAACCGGCCGCTTCCGCCTCAGGGCCGTCAAAACGGGCGAGGAGATTGATGTAGTCGGCGCCGTCCGCAAAGGTGCACCAGTACTTGTTGCCGGTGATGACCCAGTGATCGCCGTCGAGGACCGCTTTGCAGGACACGGCCCTGAGATCAGAACCCACGTTGGGCTCTGACAGCGCCACGGCAGAGAGGTACTCCCCCTGGGCCGCTTTCTTTGTCAGCTCCTGGCGCTTCTCCAGGGGCCAGCCTCCCACGCCCATCATGGAGCTTGCTCGAGCGATGATGCTCGCTACGCTCATCCAGCCGCGGGCCAGCTCCTCGGCCACGAGACAGTACTCAAAGACGCCGAGACCAAGGCCACCGTGCTCCTCGGACATGCGGATTCCGAAATAGCCAAGCTCGCCCATCTTCTGTCGGAGCGCCATGGGGATGTCGCCTTTTTGAGGGTCAAGTTCGTTGGCGACAGGCAGCACTTCGTTCATCGTGAAGTCCCGGGCGACTTCCTGAATCATGCGGCGTTCTTCGGTGAGGTAGTGTTCGGTCATGTCTGATCCTGCTTACTGCTGTGCGGCGCCTGCCTCGGCGTTCTGCCAGGCGGGGGTAACAACCAGCCCGGGCGCCAGGCCTTCACTTTCCGGGGTGTTTAAAGCCCATAGAGATCGGCGCGGTCGATGAGGTTCTGAACAATGCGGATGCTGGCCGCATCCACCATAACGCCATCAACGTTGATGGCGCCGAGACCCTGCTCAAGGGCCTCTTCGTAGGCCGCCTTCTGCTTTCGGGCCGACGCGATGTTGTCCGCACCCGGCGAGAAGACGTGCTGCGCAATTTCCACCTGACTCGGGTGGATGGCCCACTTGCCAACCATGCCGAGGATGAAGGAGCGTTCCGCTTCCTTGGTGTAACCCTCGGAGTTTTTGAAGTTGGCGTAGGGACCGTCGACGGGATCGATGCCGTTGGCTCGGCAGGCGATGGTCATTTTGTAGCGCGGATAGTGCCACACATCCGGCGGATAACCACCGGTTTCGCCGACGTGGCCGAGCTGCATCTGCTGGCTCGCCGAGTAGTCGCCCATGCCGAAGACCAGGCATTCGAGGCGATCGGAACAGGCGGCAATTTCTTCAACGTTCATCATGCCTTCCACCTCTTCGATGAGGCACTCGATGCCGATGCGGTTCTTAAGCTTCAGCTTGCGCTCGAGCTGGTCGAGGAGCAGATGCACAAACTGCACGTCGGCGGCCGATTTAGCCTTGGTCAGCATGATGGTGTCGAGTTTTTCGCCGGCGCCGGTCACCACTTCGATGATGTCGTCGTGACACCATTCGGTTTCCACGTCGTTGATGCGCACGCATACCGTACGCGGCGTCCACTCCAGACCATTCAGCGCGTCAACGATCATGCCGCGGGCACCCGGCTTCGCGCTTGGCGCCACGGCGTCTTCGAGGTCGAGGAAGACGTGGTCGAGATCCAGCGTTGACGCCTTGGTCATCATTTTTTCGGAGCTGCCCGGCACGGAGAGCTGGCAGCGGCGGGCGCGTTTCGGTTGCTTACTCATGAGTTGTTCTCGCGGTTGCGTAACAGGGGTTCAGGCTGGTCGGCGCTTCAGGAGCACGCGCCGTTCGCCTTCAAAAACCACCTTGTCGTTCTGGTTGATGCCGAAGTGTTTGAAGGTGACGACACCAGCGTTGTCCTGCTCGGCGGGTTCCGTGGCCAGCACCTCGGTGTAGGCATAGAGGGTGTCGCCGTGGAAGACTGGGTGCTTTAAGCGGATTTTGTCGAGGCCGAGTTCTCGCAGCGCGTTTTCACCCGTGTCCTGCATGGCGAGGCCGATCACCATGGAGATGGTCACGCCGCCGAACTGCAGCCGGGAATTCCAGCCGTCTCGACCCATCGCGTTTTTCTGCATGGCGTCTTCGTTGAAGTGGCCTTCGGCCGTGTTGAGCACCATGAGCGTAATGCCGACGTTGTCCTGCTCACACATGGTTTTACCGCGGGCGTGGCGGAGCACCTGGCCGGCTTCAAAATCCTCGAAGTAGTTGTCGTTACCCGTGAGGCTCATGCGTCACCCCCGGCAGCTTTTTTCCGAAGGCGGACGAGATTCGTCCGCTTGAAGTCGATGACCACCGTGCCGTGCTGGTTCATGCCCTGGGTGTGCCAGGTCACGATGCCGAAGCCGGCCTGGCCCTTGGACTCCCGGGCACCGATGACCGTTGAGCGAGCCGTCAGAGTGTCACCCTCGTAGACGGGTTCGAGGAACTCACATTCATCGACGCCAAGAAACGGCCCGCCGCCCTCCGAGAGATCCTCGACGGTCATGCCGAACACCGTATTGAAGACCAGCAGGGGATTAACCAGCGTGGTGGGGTGGCCGTGTTCCTTTGCGTAAGGCTCATTGAAGTAGAGCGGGCAGAAAGACAGGGTCTGGGTGGTAAAGGCGGCGTTATCACCGGAGGTGATCGTCCGCCCCCAGTGATGCTCAAAAACCCGCCCCTCGGTCATGTCTTCGTAGCGATTGCCTTTGGGTTTCAGCACCGCGCGGTCGCGGATGGCTTCGAAATCGCTCATTAGTGCGCCTTTTGCTGCCGGACAAGAGGCCGCCGGGCAGCGTCGCCCGGCACAGGCTCATGACGCGCAGCCGACACTCGCTTGGCGAGCATACGGGTCGCTTGCATTCTCAATCCCCCTTTGCAGAAGATTTACGCTAGCGACAAAGGATGAACATGGCAAATCAGAAGCCGGGTATGGCGGTGAGCGCGCGTGCAGAACGCAGCTACTGCAGCGAATACAACACCGATGAGCCGCTCCCGGGCACCGCGGACACCGTGGATGTCTGGCTGTGCCTAGAGTACAAACCCACCTGGAAAGCCCGGGTCTTTGAAGACAATGTGCTGGCCGAGGCGGCCCAGCAGTGGCTCAACGACACGATTGCGGGCTTCAAGTCCGCCGGGCTGAAGGCCCGGCCTCAGTTTGTGCGTCAACCTGAGCTTG
>JBCDDI010000314.1:0-4896 GCA_039180365.1 Pseudomonadota bacterium | reverse complement strand
GTTCGTCGGCTCGTCGAGGATGAGCAGTCGCGGCTCGTGGAGGATCGCCTGCGCTACCCCGACCCGCTGCTTGAAGCCCCGCGACAGCGTGGCAATCGGCTCCAGGGCTTTACTCTGAAGCTCTGTTGCCTCGATGGCGCGGCGCACGGCGGCCGCCGGCTCGATGCCGCGCAGGCGCGCCGCGTAATCCAGGTAATCGGCCACGGACAGCTCCGGATAGAGCGGCAGGTTCTCCGGCAGATAGCCGAGGCGCTCCTGCACCGTTTTCGGATCCGCGCTGAGATCGATGCCATCCACGATCACCCGCCCGGCACTGGGTTCCAGATAGCCGGTGAGCATTTTCATGATCGTCGTTTTCCCGGCGCCGTTGTGTCCAAGCAGGCCAACAATCTCACCCTGGGAGATGGTGAAACTGACGTTGTCTACGGCGAGAAAATCACCGTAACGGCGGGCAAGCTGCTCGGCTTCGACCATGCAGGCATCCTCCTGTGGTTTGCGCAATTTTCAGGGAGCGGTACTTTTTCACGACGCAGAGCTGTTTTTGTCGCGGAACTTCTCACGGGGCAGAACATTTTCAGATGCGCAAAATAGGCAATAGGCTCAAAATTTCAACCGCAAATGTTCTGGGACGTGCGGCTTCGGCGTGCCGCTGTTAGGGTCAGGGGCATGACAGCAACACTCAACGAAGCCCTGCAGATCGCCGGCCCGGCCGGCACCCTCGAGGCGCGGCTCACGGGTCCCGGAACGGACCGCATTGCCGTGCTCTGCCATCCGCACCCCCAGTACGGGGGCTCCATGCATGACGGTGTGCTGGCCATCCTCGCCGAATGCCTGGCCGACGCCGGTGTGGCCTCACTCCGTTTCAACTTTCGCGGCGTTGGCGCCAGTGCAGGCACCCATGACGGTAAGGGCGGGGAGCGCGGCGATCTGAAGGCAGTTATCGGCTGGGTTCGTTCAACCTATCCTGAGGTGCCGCTGCTGCTCGGCGGCTACTCTTTTGGCGCAAGCATCGTTTCGACGCTGGCAGATCCCGGCGCCGTGGAGCAGATTCTGCTGATCGCCCCGCCGGTCGGGAACCTCGCGACCAAGGCGCCCGACGGCAGCATCCCGGTGCACGTTTTTGTCGGGGATCAGGATGCGTTCGTGGATCTCACTGCCCTGGAGGCGGCCTGGACGGAGGCTGCCATTCACGTGCTCCCGGGGGCCGACCACTTCTTCGGGAGCGCCGTCGGCGATCTGCAAGCCGCCATCAGCGCCGCCCTCACACGCTGATCTGAATCTGCGCGGCTCAGTAAAGGCGCACGCCGCCGACCCACTGATGGCCGTAGTAGAGTCCGGCGTAGAGCAGCAGACCAAGCGCCACGGGCAGGATCAGCTCGCGCAGCACCAGGCGATTGCGACCGGCTAAGATCGCGGCGAAGGGCAGATTCGAGGTAACCGCCGCATAGGCCGTCCAGCGGCCGCCAAGGGCCGCGGCTTTCCGCTGGTCCATGAGCACCGTGCCCAGACCGGACAGGAGCAGAAAGCTCGAGAAAAACACGACCGAGTGGCTGTCTCCGTTCGCGAGCATATGAGCCACCGCCCAGATCAGCGCTCCCCATTGAAAGGGATGGCGGGTGATGCGGATCACCCCCCGGGCCGGCTCACCCCCGTCTCCGTCCGGTCCCGCCTCAAGCAGGCGCTCAGCGCCAACCATCGTCGGGTTCTTAACGAGGAAGCTGCCGACGGCCAGAATCAGAGCCAGGGGCATCAGCAGCTTTGCCGCCAGGTAGAGTTCCGGCGATGGTGTCCAGAGATACTCGAAGCGCGGCAGATCGTTGTAGAGCCAGATGAGGTAAGACAGCGTACCGATCGCAATGAGCGAGTAGAACGCCAGAAAACCCCGCTCACCCAGGACGACCACCAGGCGACCGCGCAGGGGCGTACTGCTGAGACCGAGATGGGTCGCGAGAAAGAGCACGGCTGCCGGCAGCAGGCTCACAGCCGCGTTGTCCCATTGCTTGATTGCCGTCCTGTCGCCTGCAAGGTGCCTCCGTTTCTTCCCGGCGCCCTCGGCCTGAGCTTGAGCTAAGGTAGGCGCCGAATCAGAAGGGGACACTACCGATGCAGAGACTTGCAGGGAAGACGGCACTGATCACCGGTGCCGCCCGGGGCTTAGGGGCCGCTATTGCCACACGCTTCGCTGAAGCGGGGGCGCTGGTGATCGTGAACGATCTGTCACTGTCCGCGGCAGAGGCAACGGCCGAGCGCCTCGGCGGCCATGCGCTTGCCGCTGACGTTGCGGATTCCAGTTCCGTGGCCGCCATGTTTGACCAGGTCCGTGAGCTCACGGGAGAGCTGCACATCCTCGTCAACAACGCCGGAATCAGCGGTCTCGAGGGGGACAACGATGCCCGGGAACGCATCCGGCTCAGAGCTGAAGCCATGGGCCGGGGTGAGGAGCCGGAGCAGGATCGCGGTATCACAGACACCACCGATGATCAGTGGTCGCGCATGCTCGCTGTGCACATGGACGGGACATTCTACTGTTGCCGCGCCGCCGCACCGCTCCTGCCTGACGGCGCCGCCATCATCAACATGGGCAGCATCATGGGCACCCTCGGCCGCGGTGGTGGCCTCGCTTACTGCGCCGCGAAAGCGGGCATCCTCGGCTTCACCCGGGCCCTCGCCCACGAGCTGGCCCCGCGCAACATACGCGTTAACGCCATCGCACCGGGCTGGATACACACGGACATGACGGATCCGCTGGCACCCATGCACCCCTTTCTCGAGATGCAGACGCCCATGGGACGTATGGGAGAGCCGGACGACATCGCCTGGGCAGCGCTTTATCTGGCAAGCGATGAAGCCGGCTTCATGACCGGCCAGACCCTGTCGCCGAATGGCGGCTGGCACATGAGTCAGTAGCGAGCGGCCCGCGGATTTCCGGCTCAGGGCCGGGGCACAGGCACGGCATCAATGAGGATATCGAGGACCTCGTTCGGGCACTCAGACATCATGGAGTGGCCGGAGCCCGCCAGAGTGCGCACCTGGGTCTCACTGCCGAGGCTTGCAGCAACCTTGAGCCCCGCTTTCTGCGGCGTCATGCGATCTTCCGTCCCAACCACCACCGTTGCCGGGACCGTCACCGGCCCAAGCTCTGCCGGGTCAAAGGCGTTGCAGGCGGAAAGATCGGCAAAGTAGACGCCGGGGGCCAGGCGCTCGAGGAGCCGTTCCCCACCGCGGAGTACAAACATCCCGGGCACCGGATTCCCACCGAGGCTGCCAGCGGTGCTGTGGCTCCAGCTGTTCGCCATCGTAAAAGCCGCATGATCGTTGTCTTCCGCGGCATCGAGGAGCAGGTGCGTCACGGGCATAGGTAGTGACGCTCCGAAGAGCACAATCGCCGTGGTCTGCTCCGGATGTCGCGCCGGAAAAGCGCAGGCAACGAGGGAACCCATGGAATGGCCAACCACCGTTGCCGCTGGTACCGCCAGGACCCGCAGAAGCTCGGCCAGCCAGTCTGCCATGGCCTCAATACTTTTCAGCGGTTCTCCGGCGCTCCGCCCATGACCCGGCAGGTCTGGCGCCAGCACCGCATAACCCTTGCGCGCGAAGTAGCGGGCCTGCATGACCCAGACCGTGTGGTCCATGCCGGCACCGTGCACAAAGAGCACGGCGGGCTGTGTCGGATCTAAGGGCCGGCTGCCTGTGCCGACGTGGACTTCATGACCGGATACCTCAACCTTCATGCCCTTGCTCCCTGAAGCTTCGAGACGGTTTTCAGTCCCTGTTTCAGATCGGCGATGAGATCGGCCGGGTCTTCGAGGCCAACGGACAGGCGGATGAGGCCCTCGCCAATGCCCGCGGCCAGAAGCGCCTCTGCGTCCATGCGATGGTGGGTCGTACTCGCCGGGTGGATGACCAGAGACTTCGCATCACCGACATTGGCCAGGTGTGAGAAGAGCTCAAGGGCTTCGATGAAGGCTCTGCCCGCCTCCCGGCCACCGTCGAGTTCAAAGCTGAAGACTGCCCCGGCACCTTTCGGCAGCAGCGCTTTCGCCAGCTCGTGATCCGGATGCTCTGGCAGTTCCGGGTAGCTGACGCTGCGAACGAGGTCCTCTCCCGCCAGGAAATCGACCACTGCCCGGGTGTTCGCTACGTGCCGGTCCATGCGCAGGGGCAGCGTTTCCAGTCCCTGCAGTACCTGAAAGGCCGTCATCGGTGCCATGCAGGCGCCGAAATCACGAATGCCCTCTTTCCGCGCCCGGGTGATGAACGCTGCCGGGCCAAATTCCTCAGCAAACACCAGGTCGTGAAAGCCCGCATAGGGCTCCGTGAGCGTGCTGAAGCGATCTGAGGCCTCCCAGTCGAAGGTGCCTCCGTCGACCAGCAGGCCGCCGATGACCACCCCGTGGCCGCTGAGAAACTTGGTCGCCGAGTGCATGACCAGATCAGCACCGAGGGCGATGGGCTGGCACAGATAGGGGGTCGTGAAGGTGGCATCCACCATGAGCGGCAGGCCCTGACTGTGCGCAAGCTGCGCAAGCTCCGGCACGTTCAGCACCTCAAGGCCTGGATTGCCGAGGATCTCACCAAACACCAGACGCGTTCGATCGGTGATGGCCGCCGCAAAGGCCGCCGGGTCTCTCGGATCCACGAAGGTGGTGTTGATGCCAAAGCGCGGCAGCGTGTATTCGAGCAGGTTGTGCGTGCCGCCGTAGAGCGAGCGGGAAGCAACGATGTGATCGCCTGCCGAACAGATCGTTGCAACCGCCAGATGCATGGCCGCCTGCCCGCTCGAATACACGCTGCCGCGCTTTGGCATCAACACCACCTTCGTGGATCCGAGAGACCCGGCGGCCTTTGCGGCGGCCATCACCGATCGAACGCGTCTGGTGTTTGGTGAGATCCTCG
>JBCDDI010000313.1:0-4900 GCA_039180365.1 Pseudomonadota bacterium | reverse complement strand
TGTCCTGTGAAATCATCGCCAAACACATAGATGCTGATCAGCTTGTCCGGGTCGTAGTAGGTGTTTACTGCCACCTGGATACCTTCGACGGGACTTGAGTTGGAAAAGGGGTTCCAGGACTGGAGGCGCTGAATGATGCCGCGGCGGCGACTTGGCGAATCCGGCAACCACTCTCCCGCGTAGCGCGGATACATGTAGTCACCCATATCGTTCATGACCTGGATGCCTTTCACCTGCGGATAGATCGCCAGGGTTTCTTCAACCTTCTGCAGCACCTGGGACCAGGCAGCGTTGTACATGCTGCCTGAGGTATCGATGACAAAGATAATGTATTCGCTGTCTACGGCGATCCCGCCCACCAGATCCGTTGAGCGACGGAAGTCTGCCCCGAGGAGACGCTGCATTTCTTCGGAAAGGGTCTGCTTCGCAGCCGCAAGCTCCGTGGTAGCCGATTCGGCCTCCGTCTCGAGGGTCACCGTCGTTTCATATTAGCCCAGGATCTTCGTAAGTTCCCGTTCGAGGGCGGCAAGTTCGATCAGGTTGTCGTCGAGGGCCGCACGAGAGTCGGTAACCTGACGCTTCAGTTCTCGAACCTGACCGCGGATCTCAAAGAGCGCGTCTTCCCGGTCTTCGACCACGCCTTCGAGGTTCACCTGCGTTTCCTCGAGAATGATCGGTTCGACGGTTTTGGTAATGATGAGCAGCAGAATCACAGCGCCGAAGCCGCAACAGATCACATCGAGAAAGGAAACGCTGAATTCCTCAGCGCCACGACGGCCTTTTTTCCTGCCAGCCACGCCGACGCCTAGGGCCAGTCTCGGGACGGGGCGAGGAATGAACCGCCGGACGTGCGGGCCAGATTCCAGTAGGCGGCTGCCGCCATGGGGTCGCCTTCCATGGGGAACATGATGACGTTGATGGGCACCTGAGCAGGGATGCGACGGGCGGCGTTCTGGAAGTGATCGAGACGGGCACGACCGCTGACGGTGGCGCCGCGCGGTTCCCGGGTGCCCATGGTCGGCAGTGAATCGATGATCAGATACACGTTGTCAGGAGGCGGTTCCATCTCCGTCATGGCCAGGGCCAGATTCTCCAGGCTGGTGCCTTTCTCCGGTATCACGTCTTTCAAAGCATCCAGGGCATCGTCCAGTTCGCGACCTTCCCCAAGTTCGATCCATTCCCCCTCGGTTGGTTCCAGCATGGGGCTCGTTGTTTCGTTAAAGCCGTAGATCTGAAAGCTGGCATCCAGGGGCAGCTGCGCGGCAATCCACTCCACCGTACGCACAGCCCGCTGCCATTTTGGGGCCTTCAGTTTTCTTTCATCGGGCATATTGCGCCGACGCAGCACGTTGACGATGTCTTCATCGAGCATGCTGGCGGAAGTGTCCACGGCGATCAGGATGTGCTTACCGCCGACCTTCAGGCCGGTCAGATACTGGCGGTCGCCGTCGCCGGTGAAGGTGCGGATCTGAGCGCCATCACCTTCCGCCTCGATGGCTTTCAGACGCTTGAGTTCTTCTTCCCGGGATTCCACGTCGCTTTTCAGCTGCTCGAGGCTCTCAATCCGTGCGAGAGAAACCTCCTCGAGTTCGGCGAGGTCTTCGGTGCGCTCATCAAGCTGGCTTTTGGTGCTGTTCAGCTGTTCGTCGGATTCGGAAACGCCGCGCAGCAACGCTTCAAGTTCCTCCTTCAGTTCAACGAGGTCTTTCTCACCGTTCTGCACCTGATAATCGAGCAGGCGTATCTCAGCCAGAAGATCCTGGTTGATGACCTCAGACTCCACCTGCGAAGCGTGGTTGATGATCAGGAAGATCAGCACCACGGCGCCGAAGCCGCAGGACATCACGTCGAGGAACGACAGTGAAAAAACGTTGGTATCGCGTCGAGCCAAGGCTGTCAGCCTTCCAGGCGGATCGCCGTGAAGGTCTCGGCGCCGCTTGTGATTTCGTCACCAAGGCGCAGGTAGCGGTCGCTCGCGAGGCTTTCGCCGTTAACGGTGACCCGGCTCCCTGCCGCTATCAGCGGCCCACCTTCGCTCAGCTTGACAAGGCTGCTAACGCTGGGATCGTCCAGGGTGACAGCGCGAAAGTCCCGCAGTAGATGCGTGGGCGTCTGGGTGGTGGCCGTGGAGCCGGATTGCGTCTGCGCGTTGTCGTGGGGTAGGCGATTGATCAGCCGCAGCTCCGAGTCGATGGTGTGCACCAGCGCCATGTGCTCATTGCAGCCCGCTGCCACAGCGTCGGCCGCGAGCGGACGGAGTTCGTAGCCGGCACTCGATAGCCGGGCAGAGAAACCTGGCAGGCGGGCGGCTCGGGCGCTCAAAGCCAGGGCGGCGCCCGCGGGGAGAGCATCAATGAAGCGGTCTACGCGTTGATGTGCTTTCGCTTCAAGCTGTGCCGTGGGCACTTCCACTCGACGTTTCTGCTCACCGTGGCTCACCTCCACGGCGACCTCACTGCGATGGTGGGGGCCCATGACCCAGTCGTAGACCTGATTGTAGAGCTGCTGTTCGGAGTCTGCCGTATGCAGCGGGTCGAAGCGGGTCTCCTGGACGAAGCGGTCGGCAATCAGGTTCACCCAGCCGTCGAGCAGGCTGGAGAAGCCGCAGTCCCGTACCTCGAAGGAACGACCGTGGCGCACCTCTGATCCCACGCTCAGTTCGCTGACCAGCACGTGTTGGAGGTAGACGTCCACGTACAGGGTTTTTTCCGGTACGGCGGTCGTCGCAACTGCGGCGACTGCGTTGTTAACAAAGCCACCGACGTCGATGCCGGCTTCCTGACAGATGCCGAGCAACACGCCGAGCTGTTCTCCGTCGAGGGTGCCTGGTACCGCAAGGATCGCATCGCCGCTGAGTTCCCGGGCAAGCTCCTTCAGGTGCAGGTAGACGAGGTCCGCATGGTTGGCTGCCGTGCGCGTCGGTTGCGGCAGGGGGTCGGCGTTCATGCGGTTGAAGTACTGCTGGTTCGCCTGCTGCGGGTGGATGCGGGCCAGGCGGACGGCGGGCTCGCCGAACAGCAGTTCGCCCTCCCGGACGCTGGCATAGCCCGGGGCTCGATAGAGCCTGTCGGCGCCTCGGAAAAGCGTCAGCTCCAGATCATTGAACTCAATGATGCTGCTCATGCGTTACGCACCTGCAGGTGGCGCAGCAGACGCTGGTCGCAGTAGGTCTGCGTGTCCAGCACCAGTCGTTCCTGAATCAGCTGCAGTTGATGCATGAGGAACATCAGCACGATGCTGATCACGAGGGCCGTGAAGGTCGAGTTGAAGGCAACACCCAGGCTCGCGGTGACGCCGGCAATGTCACCTTCTACCGCCTTGTAAGCCTGTCCCAGCGCTTCACCGATGCCGCGGACGGTACCGATAAAGCCAATGGACGGGATGGCCCAGGCGATGTATCGGACCATAGCCAGCTCGCTGTCCAGTCGATCTGATTCCGATTCGCAGACGCTTTTGATGGCTTCAGACACGTCCTGCACGTTGCGCGTGGAAGAGAACCGTTGCAGAGCGGCCATAAGCGCGCGGGGCACGAGGTAGTTCTGGGTTTCCGGTGGCAGCGCCTGAATGCCCCGGGTGTACTCCCGGGTATCCTCCGGCAGGATACTCATGCCCTCGCTGACCCGTACCACGTCTTCGTTCAACAGGCTCCGCTCGCGCAGCGCAGAGCGCGCCTTGTAGCCCATGATCGCCATGGCCCAGAACATGAGTACGAAACAGGCTTCCTGCTCGAAGTCCTTGAGCACCACATAGAGGCTTCGATCCTGCACATACTCTTCCCCGGAGGCCGCCCGCTCCGCCTGGGCGCTCAGAATGGCATCGGCGTTCGGTCGTATCACCGTGATGTAGACAAGGTGCACGAGCACGATGGCAACAACGAGCGCGACGACCTGGTAGACGAACTCGAAAGGGAGCTGCGGTTTCAGGGTGTTGTCGGTGCCGTTCGCCATAATGTTCTCGAGGGGGATTAACTTGTTAGGGGTTCGTTGCAGGTCAGATATCTACCGGGAAGGACACGGCAAAGTCTTCCGAGATCTCTTCTGTCGGAATGAAGACCTCCGCACTTCCGCCGTCTGCCTCGTCTTGAGTTTCCTCCGTGCTCTCCGCTTCTGCCTCCTGCGCGGCTATGGGCAGTGCGAGGGCAAGCGCGGCCGTGGTGACCACGGTGGCAAGCAGAATGGCCAGCATCCGCTGCCAGCGGCGCTCCGGGGCCTCCTGAGGATAGGTTCTGCTCAAAGTGAAGCTCCTTTATCTCGGGCATCCATGCGGGCGTGCGCCATAACTCTTTTCTTCCGTTTACTGGACGGACAGCGGGGCGTCAATTCGGTTCCGCGAAGCGGCCGATGCGGAAGCCCAGGTCCTGGCGTCCCTCGAGGCCGTAATCGCGGAAGGACAGGCGCAGATCGGTGATGGTGCCGTGCATCCAGCTGGAGCCGCGAATCACCCGATACTCACCGGTTTCCGGGCCCAACGGATCCACGACGGCATCAGCCTTGGGGATTTCGTAAAAATCGTTAACCCACTCGGCGACGTTACCGGAGAGATCATAGAGGCCGAGCGTGTTCGGCGCGTAGGTCCCAACGGGCGCGGAGGCGATGTAATTGTCGTTGTAACCGAAAATTATGCGGCCAACGAGGTGGGCGGCCGAACGATCAGCATAGTTGCCGTGCCGGTCCGGCGGCGGCAGGTTACCGCCCCAGGCGAAGCGCAGGGGCCCTTCAGCGGCGACCTGGCGGATGCTGAAAGCCCATTCTGCCTCCGTGGGCAGCCGATAGCCGGTGGCCTGAGCGTTGATGCCGGTGACCTTGCCGAACTCAGTGGTGTAGAAGCGTGGCAGGTTCTCCTGGTCTGAGAGCCAGTTGCAGTAGAGGGCGGCTTCCTCCCAGCTGACGTTAACCACGGG
>JBCDDI010000312.1:0-4906 GCA_039180365.1 Pseudomonadota bacterium | reverse complement strand
GCCTCCTCAAGGCCACCCTGTTGCTGATCGGCGCGATGGTACTCGGCGCCTGCGCGAGCCAACCGAACACCTATTCGCAGACGGATCCGACTGCCGATTTCAGCCGCTACAAGACCTATGCCTTCTACGATCAGCCTGCCACGGACAGTGCGCAGTACGAGTCGCTCGTCACCAACTTCCTCAAGGTTTCCGTCGCCCAGCAGCTGGACGCCCGCGGTATGAACTACGATCCAGAGAATCCGGACGTGGTGGTGAATTTTTTCCTGAATACCAAAGATAAGGTCCGCTCCCGCTCTGTGCCGACCATGAGCGGCTACTACGGCTGGCGTGATCCTTTCTACGATCCCTGGCCGGGTTATGCCTACGAAACGCGGATCGAACAGTACACGGAAGGCACCCTTAACATCGACGTTGCCGACGTGGAGCAGCGCAAGCTCGTCTGGGAAGGGGCCGTCGTCGGTCGCATCACGGAGGAGTTCGTCCGCAATCTCGAGGCGGGCCTCGATGCGGCCGTGCAGGCCATCTTTCAGGAATATCCGGTGGAGAGCATCTACCGGATTCGTGACTGAGCTTTTGAGCAATCCGAAGAACGGCCAGTGGCGCCTCGCTCGAACCCCGCCGGAAGGCTGGCCGAGTCCTGAGGATTTTGCCTTTCACGAGGAAGCGTTGCCGGAGCCTGACGACGGTCAGTGTCTGACCCAAACCCTCTACCTCTCCCTCGATCCCTACCAGTGGGGACGCCGCCGCAGCGGCACTGAGCAACCCGGAGACATCTGCCACGGTCGCACGGTCTCTCAGGTGGTTGCTTCCCGAACCGATGAGTTCTCGCCCGGAGATTACCTCTTCAATACCAATGGCTGGCAGGGCTATGGGCTCACCGGCCGCGGCATTGATGTGTTCGGCTACATGTTTCCCCGGCGCCTCGATCCGTCGCTTGCGCCGATCTCCACAGCCCTTGGCGTTATGGGCATGCTGGGTCTCACGGCCTATTCGGGGCTCATCGTCCAGTGCGAACCGCAGCCTGGAGAAACCGTTGTCGTGTCCGCAGCCTCCGGGGGCGTTGGTCAGGTAGCGGGGCAGCTGGCCAAGCTTAAGGGCTGCCGGGTGGTGGGAATCACCAGCACGCCGGAGAAGTGTGCTCTGGTCAGTGAGGAACTCGGCTTCGATGCGGCAGTCAGTCACCTCGGCGAAGGGCTTGCCGAGCGCCTGGCGGCAGTCTGCCCTGACGGTATCGATGTGTATTTCGAAAACGTTGGGGGGCCTGTCTTCGAGGCGGTGCTGCCGCTGCTGAATGCCCGATCGCGCATTACCGTCTGCGGCATGATTTCTCAGTACGGCAACACCGACGGCCGCCCCGCCGCCGAAGTCTGGCAGGCAACGGGCCAGCCGTTTTTCGATCGGCAGAGCGTCAACGTGCACGGCCTTTTTGTGGGCAACTTCGTCGCCGATTACCAGGATCGGTTCCTGAACGAGATGGCCGGGTGGATTCGCGATGGGCACATTGTGTATCGGGAAGACGTCTGGCGCGGTCTCGAGCACGCACCTGTGGCGTTCAGAGAGATGCTCCGGGGCGGGAACGTTGGCAAGACGCTGGTGGCGGTGGCCGATGACCCCAGCCGCGAGCAGGGCGCGGAAGGATTCACCACAGTTCGCCGCGAGCGCGACGCCTGAGCAGCTCGCTCAGCGCGGCTGAATGAGATCCCAGATCAGCTGCAGTCGATCGCGAGGGCTGCGCGTTTCGAGCACCTGCTGCATGTAGTCGGCGTCGAGCTTCAGGAACTGAAAGAGTCTGAAGCTGTAGTCCTCAGCGGCAATGTTGGTCCAGTCCTCGCGTTCCAACTGCTCGGCCAGCTCGGCACTCTGAGGCCGTACGAGTTCTACCAGACGCTCGTTTACCTGGCGCTTCAAAGCTTCCATAGCCTCAGGATTGCCATCGTCCTGCTCGTCTTCGACCACCTCACACTCAACGATTCGATAAGGGATCGACTGAACTTCGCCGACGATGCTGTAACGCTTCTGCATGTGGACGTTAACGAGGATGCGGCCGTCCTCTGTCGTCTGCAGGACTTCGCAGTGCCCCGCGGAGAACACAGCTTCTGGTTCGTAACTGACCTGATTGCTGGCCAGAGCCTCTTCGATTGGCTGCTGGCGCTTCGGTTTACTCAGCGCTTTCCGGGTGTGGCAGACGCCGATCATGCGGCCCTCGGCGACGCAGTCGTGCACAAGCTTGCGGTAGCGGGGCTCAAAAACGTGCAGGGGCACAACGGTTCCCGGGAATGACACCATGTTTGGAATCGGAAAAAGCGCAACGGATGGCACGGGCGATGTCCCCTGTTTCAGCCGTCTCAGAATGGTGGAAGTACCGTGAAGGGCGGGTGAATAGGGTGGGTAGATAGCGCGGGTAGATCGATTGATAGCGAGCCGACAGGGCGCCTCTGGCGGCTCATAGTCCCCCTTGAACGCTCAGCGATTTGAGAGTGCTGCAGGTGACTTTGAGATGGCGAGGGCTGTTCACATTGCTTTCACCTCGGGTCCGGCCTCCTGAGGCTCGAGAATACTCGCGCAGAAACGACCTCAAGCTGGAAGAATGGAAGCGGAAATCCAAACACGTTCGGCCGCTTGTTGATTAGGTTTTTTGCTGGCTAAACGCGTCTTCCGGGAGATCGGCGGCAGAGATGCGGAGCCAGGCAACCGATTCAATGCTTCGCTGACTGCCGTTGAGGCAAACCGCTCAACTTAAGACCTTCACGTCCAGCGGAGGGTAACGCGAACATTTTCAGGAGCAGGGCAGGAATGCGGCGCAGTGCCTTGCTTCTAAAGATGCGAAGAGTATTCTGACGAAGCGCGTGTTGTTCCAGAAGTCCTCACGCCAAGGGTCGGATCTTGAATGGACGCTGTTTCGGAGTGAGTGCAAGGCTGAAACGATCCGGGTAGAGACTGACGTCCTGGAACTCGAGAGAACTGGAGAATCACATGTTTCCTATGGTGAGATTTTACGAAAGCGAAGGCGAAGCACGCGCTGTCGAGGCGCTGCTGCAGCAGGAAAAGATCCAGGGCAGCATCATCGTGCTCACCCCGCCGGCTGCCCCAGGCTATGGGGAAAACACCGGCACCGAGGATGCCTCGGCGACGATCGATCGTATGTCGACGGCCATGGCGGCGGGTGGTGCGCTACGTCACCCGAAGCAGGATCTGACCGGTCCTACCGTTGAGGGTCTGAAGCGGGGCTATACGGTGGTGGTCGTCAGACCGGGATACGGCGAAGGAAGCCGTGCCCAGAGTCTGTTGGACAGCACCGCGTCTGTGGGCGAGGACCTGCTCCCGGCGAAGCCTGATCCGACAACCTCGGACACGCTCCGCCGAATTCGTGAGCTGAGCGGCCGGCCGGACCCCTTCAGTGACTATCTGGGTATTCCGTCGGTCATCGATGGTCGCTCCAGGACGCGACTGGCGCCATCGAATGCTTACTATGCCGGCAGCAATCCGCTGATGAAGAGCGGTAATCCCAGTCCGCTTTCCTCCCTGTTCGGTCTGAAACCCCTGATGACCTGGAAAACCGGCAAAAGCAGCAGCCTTGGCCTGCCGCTCTTGTCATCCAAGGCAGCACCGCTGTCTTCCATGTTCGGTCTACCGGTGCTGACGAAGGAGGGGGCACCGCTGTCACGGTTGTTCCGGCTACCGACGCTGACTCGGGGCTGACGCTCGCAAAACCCAACCGGCCTCAAACGCCGGTCAGCGCTGCAGATCAGTGCAGCGTTGTGAACAGAAAACAGGCGCCTCAGGGCGCCTGTTTGCGTTTCTGGGTAGTGCCCGGTCTACCCCTGCTAATCGCAGGTGTCATGACAAAATGACGACTAAAACTGTAATTTAAGATTGACACTCGGCGACGGGCTCGTAACATGGAAGGCAGTACGGGTTTCTGTGCCTGATTCTGTTGGGTGCTGTAGTTGTCGATCCGTCGCGAGCCGGGCTTTTGCCCGGCGAAATACAGGCTAGGAGATCAACATGGCAGATTTGGACGATCCGGACCGCGTGTGGCCCACAGGATTGACGATCAGAGAGTCGGAAGAGCTGCACAAGCACGTCATTGATGGTGCGAGGGTGTTCTTCGTGATTTCACTGGGTGCGCACTTCCTTGCGTACCTGCTGACGCCCTGGCTGGGCTAGCGGGAGGAAAGCATGAATCAAGGTAGAATCTGGTGTGTGGTTAGGCCGACCGTTGGCTTGCCGCTGTTCCTGGGCTCCGTGGCGGTGATCTCATTCGTCGTCCACTTTGCGGTCCTGAACAACACCTCATGGTTTTCCGCCTACTTCGGCGGATAGGAAGCAGCGGCAACGCTGGTAACCGGACTCAGCCGGGTCTCTGCCCGGCTGACCGGTGCGCCGCTCCCGCTACTCCATAGTCAATCACAGTGAGTCGGCTGCACAACAGGTTGGTCACAAGCTGGGCAACGGTGGGTCCACGCTTCCTGCCTTTTGCAGACGTCGCGACCCCGGACCTGTCGTTGTATCGACTCCTGCGACTCTCTCTCTTTCAGGTCTCCGTGGGCATGACCCTCGTGCTCCTTGTTGGCACGCTGAACCGCGTCATGATCGTCGAGCTTGCCGTTCCGGCATCGCTCGTCGGCCTGATGCTCGCGCTGCCTGTCCTGGCGGCGCCGTTCCGGGCGCTCATCGGCCATCAGTCAGACACCCATCAGTGTGAGCTCGGCTGGCGCCGAGTGCCCTTCATCTGGAAAGGTACGCTCTATCAGTTCGCCGGATTCGCCCTGATGCCTTTTGCGATTCTGGTGCTTGCAGGGTCGATGCAATCCAGCTCCGCCCCGGCCTGGATTGGCCTGACCGCGGCGGCCGTTGCTTTCCTTCTCGCCGGTGCCGGTGCCCACACGGTGCAGACCGCGGGCCT
>JBCDDI010000311.1:0-4906 GCA_039180365.1 Pseudomonadota bacterium | reverse complement strand
GTCCGGGTTCATGTGCAGGATCGACTTGAGCGGTTTGCCAACTCCCATGGCCCCTTCCCCCGCGTAGGGGAGGGAGATTTCTTTCCCCTCATGAACGACCGGTTCCTCGCGACGGAGGATCTTCTTCATGATCGATACGTAGTCGCGTATGCGGTAGTAGGGCTTACCCCAGGGTTGGCCGTACCAGCCTTCCACAATCTGCGGGCCGGACACGCCGATCCCGCAGATCACCCGATTACCGCCCGCAAGGGCATCAATGGTGGCGATGGTCATGGCCGCATTGGCCGGCGTGCGACCGGCCAGCTGGATCACCGCGGTGCCGAGTCTGATCCGCTCGGTTTTGGCCGCGAGGTAGGCGAGCGGGGACAGCGCGTCCGAGCCATAGGCCTCCGCCGTCCAGACCGTGTCGTAGCCGAGGCGCTCCGCCAGTTGCACCTTCTCTACCGGAAGGCGGAGTTCGCCCCCGGAATACCCCAGCATGAGTCCCAGCTTCACGGTTGCCTCCTAGAAGCCCAGCAGCTTCGCGTAGCGATCCCGATGGAAGGCCTGATTGCCGTAGAGCGCTTCCAGGGCCCGCGCCCGCTTCAGGTAGAAACCCGCGTCGAACTCGTCCGTCATGCCGATACCGCCATGAATCTGGATCAGCTGATTGGACATCTCATGCAGAAAGTCACCAACCCGGCACTTCGAGAGCGACACCATCTCCGGGACGTTGTCCGCGTCGGCGTCGATGGCCTGGAGCGCCGCTTCCGCACAGCTTCGAGCGAGCTCCATATTCGTGAAGAGCCCGGCGGCACGATGGCCAAGAGCCTGGAAGGAACCGATAACCCGGCCGAACTGTTCGCGGGTTTTCAGGTATTCGAGGGTCATATCGAAGGCCTGGCTCGCGGTACCAAGCATCTCCGCACCGAGCCCCGCCCTGGCGCGATCGAGAATCTCCGTCAGCAAGCCGGCGCCTGACTCGACGGTGCCAAGCACCGCATCGGCAGAAACGGGGACATTGGCGAAGCTGAGGTTCGCATAGCCGCGGCTGTCTACCGTGGCGATTTTTGAGCGGCTGAGGCCCTCGGCATCTGCGGGCACCAGAAACAGCGTAATACCTGCCTCGTCGCCAACGTGGCCGCTGCTTCGAGCCGCCACGATAAAGCTGGTCGCCGCCATCCCTTCAATCACAAAGGTTTTGCTGCCGGAAAGCTCGAAGCCATCGGCCGTCTTTGTTGCCGCAAGCTCAATGTGCGCCGGGGCATGACGGGGTGTTTCGTCCACGGCCAGCGTCAGCACTTCACTGCCATCTACGATCTTCGGCAGGTAGTGCTGTTTCTGCGCTTCGCTGCCGCCCAGCTTCAGGGCGGTGACGCCAACGAGGGCCGACGCAAAGAGTGGCGACGCCGTCAGCTGGCGACCGAGTTCTTCTAAGACCACTCCGAAGGTCAGGTAGCCGAGATCGGAGCCGCCGTAGGCCTCAGGCACAAGGATGCCTGTCCAGCCCATTTCCACCATGGCTTCCCAGGTGGCAGGTTCAAAGGCGGTTTCAACGCCGCTATCGCGCATGGCGCGAAAGCTTGTCACCGGCGCCTGTTCTTTTGCCCAGGAGGAGGCCTGGTCCTTGAGCATGCTCTGCTCTTCTGTCAATGCTGCCATGGTCTTCCTCAGCCTTTCTGGGTGGTTTCCGGGAGGCCGAGAATGTTCTTCGAGATGATGTTGTTCTGAACCTCGAAGGAGCCGCCATAGATTGAGATTGCTTTACCTGAGAGCCACTCGCGTACGGTGCCGAGCTCCTCTTTGGTGAAGTCTTCCCCTTCCCAGCCAAGGCCCTGGCTGCCCATAAGCTCCAGCATGAGCTCGGACTTGGTTTGCGCAACCTTGGTAGCCGAGTTTTTCAGGATCGACGCTGCGGCACTCACCTCAACGTTGCCCCTCGCCTCTGCGGTAATCCGGCTGATGGTCAGGCCGTGCGCCTGAGCGTCCATGAGATGGTTTGCGAGGCGGACGCGCAGATCAGCATCGGCCAGCGTGCCGTCTTCATGAGTACCAACGTAATGCTTGGCAACTTCCTGCACGGGCATGGGCTTGTTACCACCGCCAGCGCCGCGGGCACTCGTCTGGCTCTGACGCTCGTGCTGGAGCAGACGTTTGACGACGCTCCAGCCGTCATTGAGATCGCCGAGGAGGTCGGTTTTGTCTGCAACCGCGTTGTTGAAAAAGGTTTCGCAGAACGGGGAGGCACCGGCGATGAGCTTAATGGGGCGGGTCTCTACGCCTTCCTGATCCATAGGCAGCATAACGAAGCTGATGCCGTCCCGCTTTGCGGCGCTCGAGTCCGTGCGCACGAGCGCACCACACCACTGTGAGATGTCCGCGCCGGAGGTCCAGATCTTCTGACCGTTCAGCACAAAGGTATCGCCCGTGTCCTCCGCTTTGGTGGCCAGAGAGGCAAGGTCTGATCCCGCATTCGGCTCCGACAGGCCAAGGCACCAGCGCATTTCACCGCTGGCGATGCCGGGCAGATGTTTCGCCTTCTGATCGTCCGTGCCGTACTCGAGCACCGTCGGTCCAACCATGGTCACACCCATGCCGGCAAGGAGCGGGATGTGATTGAAGGCGCCGATGGCCGCCATCTCCTGCGAAACCACCTTCGCTTCTGGATGGCTGAGCCCCGCGCCGCCATACTCCTTCGGCCAGGTTGGAGCACCCCAGCCTTTTTCGGCCAGTCGCGACCGCCAGAGGTCGAGATCTTCCTTATGCCCGGAGGCTTCCCCTTCCATCCCGAACTTCATACCCGCCAGGGTGCTCGGGAAATTGCCTTTCAGCCAGTCCCGGACATCGTCACGGAAGGCATCCAATGCATTCGAATCGCTCATGTTCGTGCGTACACCTGATTGGAAAAACGAGCCGGGCATTTTAACAGGTTTGCGCTGGGCTTCCCTAACGGAAGGAGAGCGCGTCGGACCGAACCCGGCGGCGCACTTTTACCTCTGTCCCGGCTCTCCGCCTCCGCCGCGTTTCTGTACCTGCGCTGCGTTTCTTTGCCTCCGCCGCGTTTCTTTACCTTCGCCGCGTTTCTTTACCTCCGCCGCAGCGCCATGTTGAACTAGCGCCCTTTCACGAATCGGAAGCCACACCATGGAGCTCTACACTGAGTCGCCGGCGCTGGATATGGCCCTCGTCGATCCTGCCAGCTGGGCCGACGAAGCGGGAATCCACGCTCAATTCACCTGGCTGCGGGCCAACGACCCCCTGCGCCTGCTCGAGCCGGAAGGCTTTGATCCCTTCTGGAACGTCACGAAGTACGACGACATCAAGGCCATCGAAGGCAACAAGCAGGTTTTCATCAACGACCCGCGGCCAACGCTCGGTCCGAAAGGCATGCAGGAGCTCGTCCAGCAGCTGACGGGGCGCAAGCACCTGATCCGCTCCCTTGTGCAGATGGACGATCCGGACCACACGAAGTACCGCATGCTCACGCAGAGCTGGTTCATGGGCAAAAATCTGCGCAAGCTCCAGGGCGAAATTGATACCCTCGCAACAAAATACATAGACCGGCTGGCCGATCTCGGCGGCGAGTGCGATTTCGTCAAAGACGTGGCCATCTGGTACCCGCTTCGAGTCATCATGACCATCCTAGGCGTACCGGAAGAGGACGAAGCGCTCATGCTGAAGCTTACCCAGGAGCTCTTCGGCAGCCAGGACCCGGACAATCAGCGCTCCTTTGAACCGGAAGACTTCTTCCAGGTAGTGGCCGACTTTGAGGCCTATTTCGCCGATCTCACCCGCGCCCGCCGGGCCAAGCCGACAGACGATGTTGCAAGCCTCATCGCCAACGCTGAGTTTGACGGCGAACCCATGCCCGAGCATGACGCCAACGGGTACTACACGATTGTTGCCACCGCCGGCCACGATACGACAAGTGCTTCCACCGCTGGAGGCCTGCTGGCGCTCATGGAAAATCCCGATGAATTCGCAAAGCTGAAGGCAGATCCGGAAGGAATCATGCCGACGGCCATCGACGAGATGATCCGCTGGGTAAGCCCGGTTCGGCACTTCATGCGTACGGCCACGGAAGACTTCGAGCTGCGCGGCAAGACCATCAAGGCCGGCGAGTCCGCCATCCTCTGGTATGCGTCCGCAAACCGGGACGAGGAGATCTTCAACGAGCCGTTCGAATTCCGCGCCGATCGGAAAGATGCCAAGCAGCTCGCTTTCGGCTTCGGGGCGCACGTCTGCCTCGGTCAACACCTCGCCCGCATGGAAATGGCGTCTCTGTATCGCGAATTCCTGAATCGTGTGGCGCACGTGGAGCTCGCTGGAGAACCACGCTACGTGCAATCCACCTTTGTTGGCGGGCTGAAGTCTCTACCGATCCGCTATCGAATGAAGTAAGCCAGCGTGCCGGAGCAATCCACATGAAAGAAAGCTATACCTCGAAGTTCCCGGAGCTCGGCTTCTACGGCCTGCCGGGGCATACGCGGACCCCAAGGGACGTGCTGAAGCAGGTTCAGGACGCGGAGTCTCTGGGCATTGGCAACGTCATGATTTCCGAACGGGCGGACTACAAGGAGATCGCGGCGATCTGCGGCGCCTGCGCGGCGGTGACGGAATCGATCTACATCGGCACCTCAGCGACAAACCTGAACACCCGCCATCCGGTTATCACCGCGAGCATGGGCAGCACCCTGAACCGCCTGTCGGAGGGTCGCTTCGCGCTCGGTCTCGCCAAGGGCGCCGCCATGCGCTGGAAAGCCTGGGGCGTGCCACTTCCGACTTACGCTCGGGAGGTGGAGTTCATTGAACTCATGCGCAAACTCTGGCGGGGGGAGACTGTGGCTGGCCACGATGGCGCCCTCGGGCAATACGCCCACCTGTCCCTCGCGCCCTACATCGATGAAGACATTCCGATCCTCTACGT
>JBCDDI010000310.1:0-4913 GCA_039180365.1 Pseudomonadota bacterium | reverse complement strand
GAGCAACCCGAGGAGGGCGAAGATGTGCCTTCCCATACCGAAGGCACAATCCTGGATGGACCGGATGCCCTCGCGGAGAACGTAGCACCCCTGGCGGAGAATCCACCGGAAGTCCTTGGCGCCATCCTCAAGTCGAGCGTTGATGGTGAACACTGGCTCGGTGCGGCGATGCCGGAAAGCGTGAGTCTCATTGTTGACGGCGATACGGTCTACGCGCCGCTGCGTCGTGACAAAGGATCCAACGTGATCTCTTTCGCGGCTGCGGATGAACTGGTTTCGGCGGGCCATCTGCGGGAAGCCTCGAAGGCCCAGTGGGCGTTGAAACCTGCGGTGATGGCCGCTCGCAAAGGCCGCGGTGTGGTTGTTGCCTTTGCCATTGATCCCAGTTTCCGAGGCTACCTCGACGGCATGGATGTGGTGCTGGCGAATGCCATCTTCAGGGGTGCTGCCCAGGCCAGTCCGGTGCCCGCGAAGGCGCGTTAGCTTTCGGGACTGTGTTCGGTGATTCGCGTGGCCAGCCAGAACATGGCGATGAACAGCACAGCATACATAACCGCGGCCGCGGCATAGGGCAGGGTGGCGCTGAACTGATAGAGGGCGCCGCCGGTGAGCGGGCCGATCGTGAAGCCGAGCGGTCCGCAGGAACCTGCTACCCCCGCAACTGCGCCCTGTTCCTCTGGCGGTACCGCTAGCGAGGCGCCGGCCATGAAGCCGGGGCCGGCCAGACCCATCCCGAGCCCAAGCACGCCCATGGCCGCGGTCAGCCACAGCTGTGACGTGAATGCCGTCATCATGACGAAGGCGAGGATCAGGAGCGGCATGGCAAGGCGCAGCAGGGTAAAGGGCGCAATGGACAGGCGCTGCACGATGACCGCCTGGGCCAGCAGGGAACAACCCGCCGAAAGCATCATGGCGATACCTACAGCCTGCGCCGTGTCTGCGGCGTTCAGTTCGAGAGCGTCCTGAAAGCGGAAGCCGATCGTCTGCTGGACGATACCCATGCCGGTGAACATCAGGATACCGACAACGATGAACGGCAGGATCCGGGGATCTGTGTAGCGCAGCCGGGGCGGGCGCTTGGCAGAGCGCTGCCGCGGCGGCTCCGGCAGGAAGCGCCAGACAAAGAGCGCGTTTAAGAGCGCCACCCCGGCCATGATCCAGAGCGGTGCGAGCAGTGAGACTGCTGCAATCCCGGCCAGGGCCGGTCCGAGTATGGAACCGAGGTTATTCGCCGCTCCAGCAGCGCCCATGCCTTTGGTGCGCGTTGCAGCGTCTGTGATGTCCGCCATATAGGCATTGGCGGCGGGCATGGATGCGGCCATGACCGTGGCGTGACTCATACGGGCCGCTACCAGGGCGAGGAACAGGGGGGTACCAATCAGGAGACCCTGGAGACCCGTCCAGAGCACGCTGGTAAAGAGCGTCGTCCCGATGGCTACGCCGAACAGCCCCACCAGCATGACGCGCTTCCGGCCCCACTGATCGGAGAGCCGTCCCCAGATGGGGCTGGCCAGAAATACGATGAGCCCCGAGGCGGAGATGATGCTGGTGATCTGAATCTCTGAGAGGCCGATCTCGCGGCCGAGGGGCGCAAAAATCGGGAACAGGACCGTGAAGCCCATGCCCACGCTGACGAGGGAAACAAGCAGCGTACGGCGCGCATAGACGGGGGAGAAGGGCTGCAAGGAGGCTTCCGGCTGAGCAACAGGCGCGGCAGTGTACCGCAACTTGCCGCTATGACTCCCGCGAGGGGCTATGATGGCGGGATCACATGGGAGTTGTGTCCATGACCGATAGCTTGAGCACTGGCTCGACTGAAGATGAGCTCGCCGCGCGCATCGTTGAGCTCGAATCGCGGCAGGCGTTTCAGGAAGATGCGCTGTCGAGCTTGCACGACGCGCTCGTGGCCCAGCAGCAGCGCATCGATCAGCTGGAAAAAATGCAGACGCTGATCATCGAGCGTTATCGCCAGTCGGACCCGGATATCCGCCTTCCGTCGGAAGAGCCGCCGCCGCCGCATTACTGATGTGACGGGGTTGAACCGGCCTTGGCCGCTTTGCGTTACTATCAGCGACTGACGTTACCTTTTGTAGCAGTCCGATGAGTCGAGGGGTCCTGAAGATTGTGCTGCCGGTCGCCATCCTGTTGGGGGCCGTGGCTATCTCGTTTCTGCTCATTCAGGCTCGCCCCGCAGCCCAGCAGACGGCGGCGCCTCCGCCGGCGCTCCTCGTGGCCATTGCAACCGCCGTCCGAGAACCGGTGCAGTTTCAAATCCGATCCCATGGCACCGTCTCACCGCGCACGGAAACGACTCTTGTGTCTGAAGTCGCCGGGCAGATCGTCGAAGTGGCGCCTGCTTTCGTGAGCGGCGGATTCTTCAAAGCCGGTGAGCTGCTCGTGCGGATCGATCCCCGGAACTACGAATCAGCCCTGAAGCGTGCCCGAGCCGGCGTCGCCAAGGCCCAGACCCAGGTGGCGACGGAAAATGCCCTTGCCGGCTATGCCTACGAAGACTGGAAACGGCTCCGAGGCGTCGATGAGACCCGTGAGCAGGCCTCAGACCTGACGCTACGCAAGCCGCAGCTTGCGGAAGCGATCGCCGAGCTCGAAGCGAAAGAGGCGGATCTCGAGAAGGCGCAGGAGGACCTTAATCGTACGATCATTCGCGCACCCTACGACGGCATGGTGCGGGAGAAGATTGCCGATATTGGCCAGTATGTGAACGTCGGCGCTCAGCTTGCGCGCACCTTTGCCGTCGACCGGGCGGAAGTGCGGCTTCCGCTTTCTCAGGCAGATCTTGAGTTTCTCGATCTCCGGGCGCTGGATGCAGGGCAGACGCTGCCGGTGATCCTGTCGGCCGACATTGGCGGGCAACGCATGCAATGGCAGGCAGAAGTCGTGCGTTCCGAGGGCGTTTTCGATGCGACCAGTCGCGTGCTTTATGTGGTCGCTCAGTTCCAGGATCCCTACGACCTCGCTGCTTCCGGTCGTGAACCGCTGCGCATGGGTACCTTTGTTACCGCTGATATCGCCGGCCGGTCCGGGGGGGAGCTGTTTCCGATACCCCGGCATGCGCTGTCGCGAGGTTCGCGTATCTGGGTTGTTGACGAGGAGCGCCGCATCCAGCCTCGCGATGTGACTATTGTTCGTAACGATGAACGCTTTGCTTACGTGTCAGCGGGTCTCGAAGATGACGATCGTTATGTGACCACCCCCATCGATCAACCTCTGCCCGGGATGCGGGTGCGACTCGATGACGACTGAAGCACCCCGCGGTCTCATTGGCTGGTTCGCGACGAACCATGTGGCTGCCAACCTGATCATGTTGTTCGTCCTAGGCATGGGGACCTGGGCGGCCATTGCCAATAAAAAGGAGTCCATGCCTGAATTCCGCTTCGACGTCGTGACCGTCAACGTCCCCTATCTCGGCGCGTCGCCGGAAGAGGTGGATGAAGGGGTCATCGTTAAGGTCGAAGAAGCCGTCGAAGACATTCAGGGCATCAAAGAAGTCAGGTCCACGGCCCTCGACGGCTTTGGTCAGATCCGCATCGAGGTGCAGGACGGCTACACGCTTGGAGAGATCACCGATGAGGTGAAACTGGCCGTGGATGGTATCTCTACGTTCCCGCGGGAAACAGAACGTCCCATCATCTCGAAACAGGTCATGCGCAAGGGTGCGCTCAATGTGCAGGTGCATGGCAGCCTCGATGAGCGGGAGATGAAGGAACTCACGGAGCGCATCCGGGAAGAGATCGTTGCGCTGCCTGGCATCTCCTACGCTGAGGTTATGGGAGCTCGGCCCTTTGAGATCTCAGTGGAGGTCTCCGAAGACACGCTCCGCCAGTACGGACTGACGCTCGGTGAGGTTGCGCAGATCATTCGCGCCTGGTCCCTGGACCTGCCGGGGGGTGCCATTCGTTCCGAGGCCGGCGATATCAGGCTGCGCACCAAGGGCCAAGCCTACACCGGCGCTGAATTCGAAAGCATTGTTCTGCTCACGCGCCCCGATGGCACCCGGGTGACCCTTGGCGACGTTGCGACCGTGCAGGATGGCTTCGCCGAGGTTGAGGGGTATTCCTTCTTCGACGGCGAGCGAAGTTTTGGCATCAACGTCATGTCCAGTGGCGATAACGAGAACGAGCTCGAGATTTCCCGTCGGGTAAAGGACTACGTGGCGAAGCGACAGGCGACGCTGCCGGAAGGCGTTGAGCTCACCCACTGGGCGGACAGCACCTACTACCTCACCGGCCATCTGAACATGATGCTTGGCAATATGGCTTTGGGTGCCGTTCTGGTGTTCCTGATTTTGGGACTTTTTCTGCATGTGAAGATCGCGTCCTGGGTCATCATCGGGTTGCCGGTCGCCTTCCTCGGCGCCTTCATGATGCTGCCGGTGGTTGGCGTAACCATCAATATGATGAGCCTTTTCGCATTTATCCTGGTGCTTGGCATTGTTGTTGACGACGCCATCATCATCGCCGAAAGCGCCTACAGTTATACGGAAGAAAATGGCTATAACGTCGGCAATATTGTTGCGGGCGCGCAGCGTGTTGCCGTGCCTGCGACCTTCGGTGTGCTCACGACGATCATGGCCTTTCTGCCGATGCTGTTTATCACCGGCCCGACTGCCGCTTTCAACGCAGCCATCGGCTGGGTTGTGATCTTCTGTCTGCTGTTCTCACTTGTGGAGTCAAAGCTCATCCTGCCGTCCCACCTCGCTTGCCTAAAGCCTGCCAGCGAACAGAAGGAGCCGGGGCCAATCCTTCGGTTTCAGCACATCTTCGCGAGGGGGTTGGAAAACTTTGTTGATCGTTTCTATCGCCCTGCCCTTCGCGTTTGTCTCAACAATCGATACATTGTGCTGGCTGCGTTTGTCTCGCTTTTCCTCGTCACGGTAGGAACGATCCGATCAG
>JBCDDI010000309.1:0-4923 GCA_039180365.1 Pseudomonadota bacterium | reverse complement strand
TTGTCCACATAACGATAGAGCAGCGAGAGCGCGGTACCGGCGGCCTTCTTCTCGCAGTTGGCATGATCAACCAGGAGCTCGGGCAGATGAGCGGGGGCTTGTTCGAACCAGGCGTCCGGTGTGCGGGTTCCGAGAAACGCGAGGACGGGAGCAATATCAGCGCAGGCCATGGGCTCAGCGGGTCGGCACGTGGAAGTCATGCTCGTATTGAGCCACGGAGCGTTCATAGAGTTCCCGCTCAAGACGTTCGTAGAGCTCAGACCCATCCCGGGCCGGCGTCAGCGGCTCGAAGCCAAGGGTACTGAAGTCGCGGGTCCGCAGAGAGCGGCGCAGAACTTCGTAGGCAAGATTCGGCAGATCGAGGGCTTCCTGATCGGGTACGCGGAGCGCTTCGCCCTGGGCTCTGACTGCGGCCTCGTCAACGATGCGCACATGACAGGCCATGGCACCTTCCCGCAGCTTAAAGAGCCGTTCCCAGACGAGCCGCCGTTGTCCGTCTCCAAAGCCGTTCCACTGGTCAATCTCGTGGGCAAAACGTTTACAGCCCCGACAGACGAGATCGCCGTAGGTAGTCGAGCAGATGCCGACGCACGGCGTGCGCTTCAACAGCCGCTCAAGGTTCTGCGAATTAGGATTCTGCTCGGTCAGGGCCAAGGTCTCTCCTGGATAACGAATTGGGGTCAACGGCTGAAGGACAGCAGCCGCTGCGGTCCTCAGCGGGTGGCGCCGAAGGCCAGGCGGAACTGCAACCGGCGAAGCTGCCCTTTCAGAGCCTTAAGCTCCCGGGCACCCCAGGCGACGCCGGGATTGTACAGAAGCGTATCCAGCTCCGCGACGAGGGGGGCTACCTGGTCGGATAAGCCCACCTCAGCGGCCACTCGGCGCACAAAGGCCGAGGGGGATTCTTCCGGCCGACGTTCATAACCATAGCTCGCCAGCCGTTCGCTGAAGCTGCGGAACGCCCGCTCGACAGGATGGCGCTGCACCGGTCGGCGCCGGAGGAACAGCACGCAGGCGACCAGCGACAGACTGAGGGCGCCGCCACCGAGAATGGCCATGGCCACCCGAGCCGCGGTGATTTCACCGAGCAGATCGCCAAGCAGCCGACTCTGGTAGTTGGCGTCGTAGCCCACTACCCAGAGGTTCCAGCGATGTTCGAGCGAATCCGCCCAGCGCAGAATGTCTGCGGCAAGGTCCCAGCTGCCCATGCGGGCACTGGAGAGTAGCGACAGGCTCGCCAGATCTTCGGAAGACAGGGCCGCGGAGAGCCCCTGCTCCACGCGCTCCGGAGCAACGGCCGCGGTCGGGTCTACTCGCATCCAGCCGAATTCCGGCACGTAAACCTCCGCCCAGGCATGAGCGTCGTACTGCCGGACCATGAGATGACCGCTGATCGAATTCACCTCTCCGCCGAGATAGCCGCCGACCAGTCGTGCCGGAACACCGGCCGCGCGCATGATGTAGACGAAGGCACTCGCGTAGTGTTCACAGAAGCCCGCCTGCCCGTCGAACCAGAAGCTGTCGAGACTGTCGCGGTCCGTGTACTGCGGCGGGCTTAGGGTGTAGCGGTAAGGTTGTTCGCGAATAGTCGTGAGCAGCGCTTTGGTCATGGCTGTGGCGGTGCCGTGCTCGGCGCGGAGCGCCTCGCCGAGGGCGCGGATACGAGGGTTACGCGTGTCATCAATGGCGATATTGCGCGCCTCTGCGGTGGCAGATAGCGGCAAGGGCTCCTTCGGTCGAGCATGCTTTACGGCGCGGTAGCGGAATACGGACAGCACCGGATCCCGGCTTGCCAGCCGATCATCCAGCGTTCGATAAACGCCGGCGTCCGCGGACGTGGAATTCTCCAGGGCAAAGAGCCAGGTCTGCATGGTCGGCTCGAGCAGCACCTCGTAGCCAATGTCCGAGCTGCCAGGGTCCGGAAAATAGCGAGCCGGACGTCGCTCCGCGGCGCGCCAGCCTCCGTCCTCAAAATCGGCGTAAACCAGTCCCCGCCAGTAGAGCTGACTGGGTGGCGGCACCCGCCCATCGAACTCAACGCGGAACGCCAGCTCATCGGACTGGGTGAGGTTGGCGATATCGCCTGGCTTCACCGTATCCGAAAGTCCGGTCATCGATGATCCCGGCAGCGGCACGGTCCACAGCGGAGCCATGCGCGGAAACAGCACAAACATGATCAGCGTGAAGGGAATGGCCTGGAGCACAAGCACGCTGGCGAGCTTCAGCGACGCCGCAGGGCGCACACGGGTGTGCAGCTGATTCATGCCCACCATGGCGGCAGTCACGACGATAAAGGCAACCACCTGATAGGCGGCCACAAGAATGGTCTGATCGAAGAGAAACTGCGTGGCGATGGCAAAGTAGCCAAGGAAAATCACCACGTAGGCATCGCGTCGGCTCTTAGTCTCGATGAGCTTCAGCGCAAAAGCGGCAATCAGTAGCGATGCAGTGGCTTCAAGGCTGAAGGCACCCACACCGCTGATCGCAACGCCGCCGATGCAGAAAATTACAAGAACGGCTTTCACCCAGCGTTTCGGGTAATCCCAGCGCCCGAGATAGACGTTAGCCCGCCAGAGGCCACAGAAAAGGCCTACGGCAACAATCCAGGGTGACAGCTGCAGGAGGTAAGGCAGCACCACGGCGACCTGCGCCACCATGAGCAGCGCCAGACTGTTCCTTGGAATCTGATAGGCAACGCCAGTGGCCGCCTTCCCGTCGGCGGGCAGGGGCTCGGCCATCAGCACCGAGTCAGCGGTGGCCATAGAGCGCCAGCTCCTTCAGCACCTGTTCCAGATGCGCCTCGCCCCGGGACGGAGAGAACTTCGCCGAACCCAGCTCAACGCCGAACTCCCGGTCGAGGCGCGTCGCCTTAAGCGCCAGTCCCGTGAGGCGGCTGATTTTCTCTTCGAGCTGCCCTTCCACCCGATCCAGGCTCAGCCACAGCCTCGGCTCCACGTAGCTCGAATAGCGCTTGACCATGAGCTCGTCCGAGCGCGCAAAGGAGCGCCAGATGATGTGCCGGATCGGATCGCCCGGCTGGTATTCCCTGATGTCCGTGAAGTCGTCGCTGCCGAAGGGATCGATGAGCTGCCCTTCGTCGCGATCGCCGCTGACGGACTGTGGGAAATCGCCGAAGATCGGCCGCGGATAAACCAGCGCCGAAACATCGAGATCCACCCAGGTCCAGGCGCGGAGCAGACCGAGGGGATAGAAAGTTTCCACCAGCAGACGCCCGGGATTGTGATAGCCGCGGCTTTCCGCCACAACATAAAGGCGCACGGTGTCGGTGGCCTGCTCAGAAAGCTCCGCCGACTGCATGATGCCTTCGGGCCAGCCGAGCTGAATCCCTTCCCGAGCCCGGCCCTCCGGCCGGCTGACGCGTACGGAGATCTCCAGATCCTCGCCCACGAAACCCGGTCGAGCGCCCACAAACTCCAGGTTCAAGCCGGAGAGGTTGCGGAAGGTATAAAGAATGGTGACGAGAAACAGGCTGCCGAGGAGGAAGGCGACGCCGTAGACGAGACTCGCCTGGTAGTTAATGGCTCCGAGGATGAGCAGCACGATGAGACCACCAAAGGCGAAGCCGGTCTTCGTTGGAAAAATGAAGACGTTCTTCTGCGTGAGTGTGATCTGCGGACTTGGGGGAATGCGCCGGTCGAGCCAGCGACTGAAACGACGACCCGAGAAAAATTCGCCGGGGCGGTCACGCGCTACGCCGACGTTGCCGCTGAACGGAAGCTCGGCCATGTCTGTCTGAAGCGCCCGGTGGGCAGCCTCAGCCAACCACGTCGACGCTGGTCAGCAGCTTCTGCGCGAGCGCGCCGCCACCGTGTCCAGCATAGTCCGCAGCCTCGCGCAGGCGATGCTCGACGACGCTTGGTAGCACGGCCTGAACGTCTTCCGGAACAACGTGCGAACGGTCCTGGAGCAGGGCCCAGGCTTTGGCGCTTTGCAGAAGCGCCAGACTGCCGCGGGGAGAAAGGCCGAAGGCGAACTCGGAGCCACGACGGGAATGGCCGACGAGCCGCTGTATGTACTCGATAAGAGGGTCAGAGACCTTGATGTCGTCAACCTGGCGCTGCAGATCCTCCAGCGTCTCGAGGTCGGCAACCGGTTGCAGGAGCTCGAGGCTCTGGCGCCGATCGCCACCCTTCAGCAGTTCCCGTTCTGCTTCCGGGTCCGGATAGCCAAGCTCGATACGCATGAGAAAGCGATCAAGCTGTGATTCCGGCAGAGGAAAGGTGCCGGTCTGCGTCGCCGGATTCTGTGTTGCGATCACAAAGAAGGGGTCTGGCAGTGAACGGGTTTCCCCTTCCGCGGTGACCTGGCGCTCTTCCATGGCTTCCAGGAGCGCCGATTGACTTTTAGGCGTGGCCCGATTGATTTCGTCTGCAAGCACCACCTGAGCGAAGAGCGGGCCTTCGATGAAGCGGAACTCGCCTTTATCGCGGTCGAAGATCGAGGTGCCGATGATGTCCGACGGCAGCACGTCGGAGGTGAACTGAATTCGGTTGTAACGAAGGCCGAGCACCTTGGCCAGCGCATGCGAGAGCAGCGTTTTACCCATACCCGGCAGATCCTCAATGAGCAGATGCCCACGGGCGAGCAGACAGGCAAGGGCGAGCTGAACCTGCTCCTCTTTACCGAGGAGAACGTTGTTCAGGGCACGACAGAGCGCATCAAGCGTGGTTGTGGAGCTCGATGACCGTCTGATCGGCGTTGTTGTCGGCGTCACGGGATTGCTTCATTTTATCACTGCGATGCAACGATAGACGGTCCAAATAGGCATCGTCTATGTCACCTGTCACGTAATTCCCATCAAAAACGGAGCAATCAAAGCGCGCGATATCGGGGTTGCCTTCTTTTGCGCTCACCACAAGGTCATCAATGCGCTGATAGATGAGCATATCGGCACCGATCAGC
>JBCDDI010000308.1:0-4932 GCA_039180365.1 Pseudomonadota bacterium | reverse complement strand
GGTTTTCTCGACGCGATGGTCACCTCTCTTGCTGCCATGCACGATCTGCAGAGCAACGGGGTGCTGTCGAACTCCCGTACGGGCAGCGTTTACATCGTTAAACCGAAGATGCACGGCCCCGAAGAGGTGCAGCTCACCTGCGATCTCTTCAGCCGCGTAGATTCGATCCTCGGCCTGCCGAAGAACACCCTGAAAGTCGGCATCATGGACGAAGAGCGGCGGACAACCGTGAACCTCCGTGCCTGTATCGAAGTTGCCCGCGAGCGCGTGGTGTTCATTAACACGGGCTTTCTCGATCGCACCGGCGACGAAATCCACACGAGCATGCAGGCAGGCGCCTTCCTCCGGAAGGAAGCGATTAAGGCAGAGCCCTGGATCAAGGCCTACGAAGACGCCAACGTGGACGCAGGGCTCGGCACCGGCTTCCGCGGCAAGGCGCAGATCGGCAAAGGCATGTGGCCGAAGCCCGATGAAATGAAGGAGATGCTCGAGGTTAAGGTCGGCCATCCGGAAGCCGGCGCTAACACCGCCTGGGTACCGAGCCCGACCGCCGCCACGCTGCACGCCATGCATTACCATCAGGTGAGCGTCGCCAGCCGTCAGGAAGAACTCCTGAGCCGGGCGCCGGCGAGTCTCGATGACATCCTAACGGTACCCCTGCTGGCGGGGGAGAACCTCTCCGCGGAAGAGGTGCAGAGCGAACTCGACAACAACGCCCAGGGGATCCTCGGCTACGTTGTGCGCTGGATTGATCAGGGCGTGGGCTGCTCGAAAGTGCCGGACATCAACGACGTGGGTCTCATGGAGGACCGCGCCACCTGCCGGATCTCCAGTCAGCATATTGCCAACTGGCTGCATCATGGGATCGCCAGCCGGGAACAGGTTCAGGAGACCATGGAGCGTATGGCGGTGGTCGTAGACGGCCAGAATGCCAGCGACCCCGCCTACCAGCCCATGGCGCCAGACTTCAAATCGAGCATCGCCTTCAAGGCAGCCTGTGATCTGGTTTTCGACGGCATCTCGCAGCCGAGCGGCTATACGGAGCCGATACTCCACGCCCGCCGTCGGGAAGCCAAGGCACAGGCGAGCTGATGGGCAACGCGGTCGCACGATGGGTGCTGACCGCGCTCTGTATCAGCTGCGCCGGCCTCGGCGCTGCACACAGCCATGCGCGCAGCTACCTTGAGCCCTATGTCGGGCTCTATGAAGGCAGCTTCGCCTCGGCCCTGACGCCGGATCCGGACGATGATCTGAACTTTAACCCGTGTAATCCGGCAACCCGGGACTGTTCTGTGCACCAGGATCCGCACATCAACATCCTGCTGTCCCTCGAGCTCGATAAGAAAAACAAACCCACGGTCGCGTTCTATCGCTCGGCGAGCCAGCTGCGATCGGGGCGGAGGCTGGACCTGCTCGGCCGGGGCTGCAGTTCCAGCGTCGGCGAGCTGCAGAAGCTCGAACGCGGCAAACGGGGTGAAGCTCTGAAATGGACGGCGCGTTTCAGCCTGGACGTGCCGAATCGGGCCTGTCAGGGCAAGCTCCGGCCAACGTCCACGCATTTTATTCTGGTCCGCGGCCTGGAAGACGAAGAGACCGGCCTGCCTTTTGTGGAAGTGGCTATCGATAAGTCGGTGGCGAGCGAGAACTATCTTTTCGTTAAGGAAGACGGCGTGGATCGCCGCGTGCGCATCGATCTGGATAACACCCGCGGTTCCGGGCGAAGAGCGCAGTATCGTGTTTGCGTCGAAGACGACGCCGGTGACTTCACCAACTGTGTGCTCACGGACAAGGAAATGAAAACGTTTGGATTGCCTGTACCAGTGCCCGGTGGCGCGGCGGTTAACGTCACCTTCTGGCAGGAACTGAACATCAAACTCAAGCGCACCCGCGGGCTTTACACCCTAGAGCAGTACACGGGCCGCTTCGAACGCGTCGACTGAACGCCTTGACCGAAAAGAAACGGCGCCCGAAGGCGCCGTTTTTTAGTGGGATGGTGATGCGTTAGAGCGTCACGCGAACCCCACCTTCAATGGTCCGGCCGGGTTGCGGCGCGAAGTCCTTGATGAAAGATGCGTGGTAGCGCTGCTCATCGTCGGTCAGGTTCCGGCCGGCGAGGAAGACTTCGATGAGTCCGTCGCCAACCTGGAAGCCGTAGCCGATATAGGCGCGCAGATCTTCGAAGCTGTCCGTCGGCAGTTCGAATTCCGCAACTTTGTCCTGCTCATCGGTGTAGACATAGTCGAGGGTGACCGTCAGGCCGCGCCAGCCGAAGATGCCGCCAACGCCCACGCGCTGCGGCGGAATGCGCGGCAGGTTGCGGTTGTCGCCGTCCTTCAGCTTAGCCCGGGCGAGATCGTAGAAACCGGTCAGAGACAGATTCCACTCGTTGTCGCGAACGATGCGCCATTCGAGATCGATTTCCGCGCCGGTGACTTCGGCGTCATCCTGCTGCCAGAGGACAACGGGCAGGTCATCCATTTCCTCGCCATTCGGGACTTCGTAGATGAAGTCCGTGAAGTCCGTGTAGTAGAGGTTGATACCCCCGGCGAAGGCCGGGTAGTCGAAGCGCAGGGAGCCACCGATGTTCGCGGCCCGTTCCTTGCTGAGGGTCGGATCGCCGATCTCGAAGGTTCGGGTGGCCAGGTGCGGTCCGTAGGAGAAGAGCTCTTCTGCCGTCGGTGCCCGCGTCGAGTAATCGAGTTGCAGGCCAAAGCTCCAGACGTCCGCAAACGGCGCGAGGAGACCCAGGGAAACGGCACCCACGTCGAAGTTGCGATTGACCGTTGAACCCGGGAGATTCACGTTGCCCGTGGGGTCATGGCTGACCCGCTCGTAACGCACGCCGAAATCGAGATTCAGCGCATCGAACTCTTTCTGACCAACGTAGAAAAAGCCGAAGGTGGTTGTGTCCACGGGGTCTACGAAGGCTTCGTCGCCGAGCGCAGAAAACTCCCGATCGATGTACTGGAAACCGCCCGCGCCGCGCACGCCGCCCACAGCCTCGTGAACGAGTTCGATGCGAGCTTCTAGGGCTTCATTGGCAAAGGTGGTGCCGCTACCGCCGTCCGGCTCGAACTCGGTGTGTTCGTAGTCGACGTAGCCAAGGCGAATGTTGAGGGATTCCGCGCCGGCAAAGGGATCCAGCAGGGCAGCTTCGACGTCAAAGCGAGTCTGCTCGAGGTCGAGGATGGGATTGCCTTCCTCTTCTTCCTCACCTTCCTCTTCACCGTCTTCGCCTTCGTGTTCATGCTCATGGCCGCCGGGGAGCCCGTAGACGGACTCATAGCGAGAAATGGCCGCGCCCACGAAACCGCGATCGCCGATATAGGAGAGGCCAAAGGCGCCGCTCTTGGTTTCCATTTCACTGCCGGGAAGGATGCCGAAAGCCTCTTCTTCTTCTTCGCCCTCGCCGCCTTCTTCTTCCAGTTCCCGCAGAGCTTCAGATTCAGCAAAACCGGGAATTTCGTATTCGTCGGCATCACGGTAGGAGCCGTCGAGGTGAATAACGAGGCCGTCGGAGCCAGCGTCGATGCGGCCGAAGGCCGTGCGCTGGTCAGCGTTGTCGGCACCGCGAATTTCTGCCTTCACGTCCACGCCGTCTTCCGGCATGAGGTGGGGTACGCGGCCCGTGTGTACGTCGACAACGCCGCCGATGGCGCCGGTGCCGAAGAGCAGGGTGCTGGGTCCTTTGAGGACTTCCACATGGTTGGCGGCGAAAGGCTCAATGGTCGTCGCGTGGTCGGCGCTCGATACAGAAACGTCCTGGGTGCCGATGCGGTCTTCCATAACCCGCACCCGGGGTCCGCCGAGACCGCGGATGACCGGGCGGCCAACGGCCGGGCCGAAGGTTGAGGAATTGATTCCGGGCTGGTGGATCAGCGTGTCGCCGAGGGTCCCGGTCAGATTGCGATTGAGCTCATCACCCTCAAGCTTCAGGGTCGGCTGAGCGAGATCGCCGGAAAGGGGGTGAGCCGTCACAATCATCTCCTCGATGATGGTGGGCTCCTCTTCTGCCATGGCAGCGCCTGATAGCAGCGCGCCCCCTAGCGCGCACAGGCTCAAGCGTAAGTGCTTGTTCATTGTTCTCTCCAATAACTAAAGGTACGGCGGCCGCTCTATTGCGGCGGCTGCTCGCGGGATGATTCGACCGCCACCGGAGGTGGTTCGGTCTCTAGCTGTTACTCAGCGTAAGTAAGGCGGGGCCCGAGGTTGCTCGGAACGATATCTGGGCCGGTTCGGGTTGACGGGCAGCGCCGTCGCGTAGTGCAGATCTGAGGTCGAAGGGAGTGCGGGATGTGCGACGGACGGTGCCGTGATGCCGTCGGCCGAGGCAGCACAGGACAGGCAAAGGGCCTCGTGCTCCTCTTCCTCATGGTCATGGTCGTGCACATGGGCAGCCGCTACCGTCTGCGCAAAGAGCAGCGACAGGGCGACAAGCGCCGTCAGCAGAAGCTGTTTTGGAGTGGCAGACCCGGCCATGGCGCGCAGGCTAGGCCAAACCCGTCGTGCTTTTCAATCCCCGTCCGACGCCGTTCTGTCATGATTTTCCCGCGTTAAAGGTGCCGTGGGGGCAGGCTCGAGCGGTTAAAATCGTCCCTATGAGCGATGTCGAGCATCAGCATTGGCGGCCCATTCAGCGTGGCGCAACGCGCCGTAAGCTCATGGAAGCGAGTCTGGTGCTGACTGCCGTTGATCTGGAACACGTGGTGATTCGGGATGAGCACGACTGGTGTCTGAAGGTGCCGGAAGCGCAGGCGCCGCAGGCGCTCGCCCAGCTGGAGAAGTACCGCCTCGAGAACCAGCCCCTGCCGCCGCCGCCAGAACCGGAGTCTGTGGACAGCGGCGTCCACGGCGTGCTGGGCTTTCTGCTGGTCATCTGGTCCATTCCCTTCTTTCAGAGCGCTGAGCTGTTCGGCTGGGACTGGCGGGTCC
>JBCDDI010000307.1:0-4934 GCA_039180365.1 Pseudomonadota bacterium | reverse complement strand
CGATATCGGGACTCAGGCAATCATGCCAAACGAAATGACTGAGCGTGCGGCGATCGTTCATCTGGCTGTCCGGAAACTGTTCAGGCGTTGCCGGCCCGCCTTGGCGGCTCTCCCTGCCCCGGCTGCCAGTCACCGTAGTCCCGATCTCTGCCCGCATTCGAGAAGTAGTCCTCGAGGCGCTTGCCGGGTTCATCGGGAAACGTGGAGTTGAGTACGTTCAAGGCGCAGATCCGATCGATGCGGAAACTGCGAAACGCCTGGCGCAGCTCGCACCAGGCGCCGAGGGTCCAGGTCTTGCCCCAGTAGAGGAGCGTCAGCGGCCAGACGATGCGCTCCGTGCTCTGGTCAGTGACGTCGCTATAGTCGAGAAACAGCCGGACACGTCGATTAATCCCGTCGCGTACCTGACCGAGTATCTCTGTGGTCTCTTCAGACATGTTGCGATCGGGTACAACGAGGCGATGGGAGTCCAGCGCCGGGCGCAGCTTCTGCGGCAACACGGCGTCTATCTTCGCCAGAATACTGTCAGCGGCTTCGGCCATATGCGCGTCACCCCAGCTGCGTGCAACGTCTGCGCCGAAGACGAGGGCTTGCAGTTCTTCCTCGTTGAACATGAGCGGCGGAACCTGGTAACCCCGACGGAGCACATAGCCGACGCCAGCCTCCCCTTCGATCGGCACCCCTGTCGCTACCAGGTCGTTGATGTCCCGGTAGATGGTGCGCTCGGAGACTTCCAGGCGTTCAGCCAGGGTTCTTGCGGTAACGACTCGCCCGCGACCGAGCATGAGAACAATCTGAAAGAGGCGATCGGCAGGACGCATGGCACCTCCGGTCATTTTCCGTTGCCGGCAGCATAGCATCCGAATTCGCTTGATGGCGGCCGCTACTGACAACCCGTTGTCAGTAGGAATCGCTCCCAAAGCCCTTTAAATCTGGACTACTGACAGACTGCTGTCAGCAGGCGTCAGCTAGAGTGGCACCATTCAAGACGCTCAGGCAGGGAGACAGAAGAGCCATGAAGACGGTGCATACTAAGGAAACGCTGGCTCTGAGGAGCGGTTACCGCAATCTGGCCCAGCCCCTCCTGAAGTCCCTGCAGCGCTTCGTGCTGCTGCGCAGCTCCGGTCGCTGTCGCCTGGCAGCCGTACACGGGACAGGGTCCCAGGCGATTGCCCAGCCTCAGAAAAAGAAAAAGGCTCTGCACCCCTGAGAGCGCAGAGCCTTATCAGGCTACCGGAAGAGTAGGATCAGCCGGCGGCGTTGTAGCCGAGCAGTGCCTTGGTTTCGAGGAACTCCTCGAGGCCCCACTTGCTGAACTCACGGCCGTTGCCGGACTGCTTGTAGCCGCCAAAGGGCGCGCCCGGATCAACGCCAGCGCCGTTGAGATGCACGTTGCCGGCACGGATTTTCCGACCAACGTCAGCCGCGTGCTCAAGATCACCACTCGAGACGTACGCGGACAGGCCATAAACCGTGTCGTTGGCAATCTCGACCGCCTCTTCTTCATCGGCGTAAGGGATCAGCGACAATACCGGGCCGAAAATCTCTTCCTGAGCGATGCTCATGTCGTTGCTGACTTCGGAGAAGATCGTCGGCCGGACGAAATAGCCGCGGTTCAGCCCATCGGGCCGGCCGGTGCCACCGGTTTCGAGCTTGGCACCTTCATCGATACCCTTCTGGATCAGCGCCTGCACCTTGTCGAACTGCGTCTCAGAGACGAGGGGCCCGATCTGGGTGCCTTCATCGGTCGGATCACCCACCTTGATCTGCTCTGCCGTCGCCTTGGCAATAGCCGCCGCCTCATCCATGCGGCTTGCAGGAACGAGCATGCGGGTCGGAGCGTTACAGGACTGACCCGTGTTCATACACACGCCGAAGGTGTCGCGTGCGATCACTTCCGGGAAAGTGGCGTCGTCGAGAATCAGATTCGGAGACTTACCACCGAGCTCCTGAGCGACACGCTTAACGGTTTTCGCCGACTCCTGCGCAACGGAGATGCCCGCCCGGGTAGAGCCGGTGAACGACATCATGTCGATGTCCGGATGGGATGACATGGCTACGCCAACATTCGGGCCATCGCCATGCACGAGGTTAAAGACGCCGGCGGGAACGCCTGCTTCATGCATGACTTCCGCAAAGATAATGGCGTTCAGCGGTGCAATTTCCGAAGGCTTGAGCACCATCGTGCAACCAGCAGCGATCGCCGGGCCGACCTTGGCGGCGATCTGGTTGAGCGGCCAGTTCCAGGGCGTAATCAGCCCGCAAACGCCAATCGGCTCACGAACGATCTTCGCCGTGCCTGCGTCCTCTTCCCAGGGGAAGTTCTGCAGGGCGTTCAGCGAGTACATCAGATGACCGAGCCCGGCTGGGGCCTGCGCCGCCGTCGCAAGGCCAATGGGCGCACCCATTTCCTGCGACACAGTGCTGGCGATGTCACCCATCCGTGCCTTGTAGGCTTCGATGATCTTGCCGAGGAGCGCTGCACGTTCCTCGACTGAGGTTTTAGAAAAGGTCTCAAAGGCCGCTTTGGCTGCTGCCACGGCCGCGTTGACGTCGGCTGCATTACCCATGGCAATGGTCGCGATCGGCTCTTCCGTTGCCGGATTGATAACCTCCAGGGTGTCGCTGCCGTTAGGCTCAACCCACTCGCCGTTAATGTAGAACTTGCTGGTGTTTTCCATGGTGTCCTCTCGATTGGAAACTGAATTCTATAGACTCACCCGAGCGTCAGGGTGAGTTCAGGTCCCGGGGGCGGTCCCGCCAGCCCCAGGACGGTGATGAGCGCGAATCAGGCGGCCGTCAGCCGAACGGGCAGTTCAAGATAGCCCTTCACGAAACCGGAACGGACCCGCACCGGCTCGCCGACGACCTCAACGTTAGAAAAACGCTTGAGAATCTCATCCCAGGCTATGCGCAGCTGCATTTCAGCCACCCGATTGCCCATGCAGCGGTGCAGGCCGAAGCCGAAGGCGATGTGCCTGCGGGCGTTCGCCCGATCAATGAGAAACCGATCGGGGTCTTCAAAGACACTCTGATCCCGGTTCCCGGAGACATACCACATCACCACCTTGTCGCCGGCTTTGATGTGCTGCCCGCCAAGCACCGTATCCACCTTGGCAGTCCGGCGCATGTGCGCCAGGGGCGTCTGCCAGCGGATGATTTCCGAAACCATATTCGGAATGAGACCCGGGTCAGCCCGGAGCTTATCGAACTCCCCCGGGAACTGGTTCAGGGCCAGCACGCCACCGGAGAAGGAGTTCCGCGTGGTGTCGTTACCGCCCACGATGAGCAGCACCAGGTTACCAAGGTACTCCATTGGCCGATCGACGAGATCCTTCGTTGCCTCCCCATGGGCCAGCATGGAGATCAGGTCATTGCCCGGTTCCCATTTAGCCCGTTCGTGCCAGAGGCCCGTGAAATACTCGAGGCACTCGAACATCTCCTGGCGGCGCTGTTCTTCCGATTCAACGATGCCCGACTCTTCATTGGCTGTAGTTACGTCAGACCAGCGCGTCAGCTTGCGCCGTTCTTCCCAGGGGAAATCAAACAGCGTCGCCAGCATCTGCGTGGTGAGTTCAATGGAGACCCGGTCCACCCAGTCAAAGGTTTCTCCGACCGGCAGGTCGTCCAGAATCAACGACACGCGCTCGCGGATGATGGGCTCGAGGGCAGCGAGGTTCCTTGGCCCGACGACCGGGGAGACGACCTTACGCTGGTCATCGTGCTTCGGCGGATCCATGGCAATGAACATGGGCAGCTCGAAGTCTTCATCGGGATCGTCAATAACGATCGTGGGCTCCGACGAGAACACCTCGTGGTTTGTGTCCACTTCTTTGATGAGGTCGTAGCTGGAGACGGACCAGTAGGGACCGAACTCACTCTCCTCACAGTAGTGCACGGGCGCTTCCGCGCGCAGCCGCTCGAAGTACGGCCAGATAACGTCCTGCTCAAAGAGTTCAGCGTTCGCGACGTTGAGCTTTGCGAGGGGCGTGCTATAGGCATCTTCCCTGGCAAGGGCCAGGCGGTCCGCCGGGGCCGTGAGATCGATGGCTTCGCTCATCCTTCCTCCTAAGCGTACTGTGCAGATCGGGCGCCGATGTTTACATCTGGAACTCGGGAACGTTCACAACGAGTCCGTCGAGTTCGTCCGTTACCGGAATCTGACAGGACAGGCGGGAGTGCGTCTCCCGTTCCGGGTTGAGGTCCAGCATGGATTCTTCCCGGTCGCTCGGACCACCTACCTTGTCCCACCAGCCGTCCGCGACTACCACGTGACAGGTTGCACAGGAGCATTCGCCACCGCAGTCCGCGTCGATGCCGGGCACCAGATTGTCGATGGCGGCATTCATAACTGAGTTGCCGTTTTCTCCGTCGACTACGTGTTCCTGCCCGTCGTGGGTGATGAAGGTGATCTTCGCCATTGTTGCTCCCGATTCTCTTAGGTTTGCTTGCGCTTGTATGTTTGCTTGCGCTTGTTGTTCTCTGCGCTCCCCTCACCAGGAAGCCGTTGCCAGAAAGCGGCCAAAGATAGCGTGCCTGACCGCAAAATCGAACCGCGGATTGTAGCCGGATGTGATCCGATTGCGAGACGCGGTTCTCCACTCGCGCCCGTGCTCGGCTGGCAACGCGAGACAGCAGGGATCTTTACCATCTCCTTATCGTGCGCCCAATAGGGGGATCCCACAGGCGCCTGCGCTCCAGAGCCCGCGCCGGACCGGGTCCAGCAGTAGATCACTCGTGAGTTCAATGAGCTTTCAATGAGTCTTGTCGGCGACGACCTGGGACCCGTAAAATACCGTCAACGTTGACGGTTTCAGGGGGAGAGCCATGGCGGTGCTCAAGCATCCGGTCTCGTGAGCCACCTATACACTGCGGGACGACGGCCTGGTTGAGGTCGAAAACAACGGCCTGAGCGGCGTTTTCGCCTGGAACGG
>JBCDDI010000306.1:0-4951 GCA_039180365.1 Pseudomonadota bacterium | reverse complement strand
GCCCGCTGCTGAGGAGAATTATCCGCAGCGGGACGGGGTGTCGATACCAGGGGTTCTACCTAGGGAAGATCAAGCCAAGAGGGCCTTGAGATCCGAGTCCGGATCGGCGAGGGCCTCCGCATCCACAGCTTTACCGATGAGCTGCTTGCAGATCATGAATTCCTTGGGGCTGTTGACCGCATCGGCGGCGACCACTTTGCCATCCTTCAGATAGAACACGGCAAATTCGTTGGCGTCCATATCGCCGCGGAGCACCTGGCTGTCGCCGTCCGAGGAGAAACCGACCATTTGCAGCTTCAGTTCGTACTGGTCGGACCAGAACCAGGGAATGGAAGCGTAGACCTTGTCGCCCCCGGTCATGTTTGGCGGCAACGACCCGGGCCTGCTCCATGGCGTTCGGCACTGATTCGAGGCGCAGGCGCCGATCCAGCAGCGGATTCGGATGGTTCGTGCAGTCTCCGGCCGAGTAGACGTCCGGTGCTGAGGTGCGGCAGTGGTCGTCCACGACGATGCCGTTGTCGCAGGTGATTCCTGCGGCCTCGGCGACCTCCGTGTTGGGGATGATGCCGATGCCGACGATCACCAGGTCTGCGGGAAAGGATTCATCCCCACACTCGACGGCGCTGACCGTGCCGTCGCCGGAGAAGCCGGTGACGGCCGTTGACGTGTGCAGGTGCACGCCGCGGCCCGTGTGCAGCTGGTGGTAGTAGGCGGACATCTCCGGCGTGGTCACACGCTGCAGGATGCGCTCCTCCATCTCCAGCACGTGCACCTCGATGCCGTACTTTACGGCCACCGAGGCCACTTCAAGACCGATGTAGCCGCCGCCGACGATTACCAGCTTTTTCCCTTCCGCAAAATCGTCGCGAATCGCGTCGACGTCGGCGATGGTGCGCAGATAGTGGATACCGCCCAGGTCGCTGCCAGGAATGCTGAGCTTCCGCGGCCGCCCGCCCGTTGCGATGAGCAGGTGTTCGTAGGCGATCGTTTCACCGCCGTCGGTCGTCACCGTTTTTGCATCGGTATCGATGGCGGTCACGGCGGTCTCTGTCTTTACGGTCACGTTTTTGTCCGCGTAGAACTTTTCCGGCCGCAAATAGACGCGCTCGATGCCCTGCTCCCCGGCTAAATAGGCCTTTGACAGCGGCGGACGCTGATAGGGCACATGGGCCTCATCGCCAACGATGATGATCTCGTCCTCATAACCTTCCTGACGCAGGCTGGCCGCAGCCTGTCCTGCCGCGTGACCGGCACCGATGATTACGATGGCCATGATGAGGCTCCTGGATGCTTAGCGGACGGCCATTCTACTCGAGCGTGCTAGCATGTGGAGCCACTGTTGCGAGGCCTGCGCGAAGGGGATGCAGGGTCGCCGGCATGCCTGGTCAGGCCTTATGGGCCGTTGCGCAGAGGTCGCAAAGGGTCGCAAAGAGGTTGCAAAGAGAAGGGGGAAAGGTGGGTTTCAGGACGCTGCAGGACATTGCCCGGCAGGCACAGAACAATCTCAGTCGTGAGCACTGGGACTATCTCATCGGCGGCGCGGACACGGAGTCCTCGCTGAAACGCAACCGCTTCGGCCTCGATGCCTGGGTGTTCCGCCCACGGATTCTGAACGACGTCAGTGAGGTGGATGCGAGCACCGAATTTCTCGGTCAGTCCCTGCGCATACCCGTTATGTTGCCGCCGATCGGTTCCATTCAGGTATTCGATGCTGCTGGCGGTGAGGCGGTGGCGCGGGCCGCGCAGAAATTTGGTGTGCTCCAGACGCTGAGCTCCGTGTGCCTGCCGGATTTTGAGACCGTCGCCGAGCGGGTTCCCGGGCCGCGCATCTATCAGCTGTACCTCATGGGCGATCAGGGCTGGATGGACGACATCATTGCCCGGGCCATAGAGGCGGGCTACACGGGCTTCTGCCTCACGGCGGATACGCAAACCTATTCCCGCCGGGAGCGGGACATCCTCAAAGGCTTTATCCCGCCCTCCGGAAGCCGGCCCACTCAGAACGACTTCACGGCCCAGGCGCGCATGTCCTGGGAAACCGTTGCGCACATCAAGAGCGAGTTCGATATCCCCCTCTACGTGAAAGGCGTAAATGCCGGTGAAGATGCGCGGCGCTGCGTGGAAGCGGGCGTCGACGTGGTCTGGGTCTCGAATCACGGCGGCCGTCAGCTCGACCACACGCGGGCCTGTATCGATGCGCTGCCGGAGGTGGTGGCGGCCGTAGATGGTGCGGTCCCGGTTATTGTTGACGGTGGTTTTCTTCGCGGGGCCGACGTGGTGAAGGGGCTCTGTCTCGGCGCCGATCTCGTCTCCATGGGTCGCTTTCAGGGCCTTGCCATGGCCGCCGGCGGCGAGCAGGCGCTCATGAGCGCGCTGGAGATTGTCGAGCAGGAGATCCGTATCTCCATGGCATTGCTTGGCGTCGCGAGCCTCGATGGACTTGGGCCGGGTCTCGTGGAGCGCACCCAGCCGCTGGGTCCGGGCAGCGTGCTCAGCGCTTTCCCGCTCCTCGATGAGGATTACTGAGGCAGGCCTCTCGGCGGCAGACCGGCTGCTTCGTAGCAGCGGTCGATGACGGCCATCTGTTTCGCGCCGTCTGCCCCATCAGTTGCGAGGGTTGCCCCTTCGTTCACGGCCGCCAGGAAGGCATCAAGCTGATAGCCATAGGTCGGCCGCCGGTCCCGGGTTTCAAGGTGTGTTTCGCCGTCCACGACCAGCTCGATGCGATGGCCGGACTGCGGCGTTAAGGGATTCAGCACCCGCAGCGAGCCGCGGCTGCCCGTGACGGTGAATTCAGCTTTGAAGGTGGTGGTCGGGCGCATGTCGCCGGAGGTGGTGGCTCTGATCCCGCCGGGAAAGAGCATGTCGCTCTCAAGCTTGAGATCAACCTTTGGTGGACCAAGCTCTGCCGTTGCTGACACCTGCGCCGGTTCCAGATCCGTCAGATGTCTGACCCAGGAGATCGGATAGCAGCCGATATCCATGGTCACGCCACCGCCGGTCTCGTAACGCATGCGGATGTTGTCGGGGTCTTTCACCGGGATATGAAAGGCAGCATCAATCGTGCTGATCTCACCGAGTTCTCCGCTCTCGAGGATTTCCCTGGCCCGCAGGAAGACCGGGTGATAGCGATAGTGGAAGGCATCCATGAGCACGCGGTCGGCGGCGCCTGCCGCGGCCGCCATTTCTGCTGCTTCACTGGCGTTGGCAGCCAGAGACTTTTCACAGAGCACGTGTTTGCCGGCGGCGAGGGCCTTTAAGGTCCATTCGTGATGCGCGGTGATGTGCAGCGGGATGTAAACCGCGTCAACGCGGTCCGAGTCGATGACGGCCTGATAGTCCTCCACTACATGGCGGATTCGATGCTGCTCAGCGAAGGCTTCCGCGCGATGTCGATCTCTCGCGGCGATAGTGCTGATGCTGGCCTGCGGCTCGTCGAGGCAGGGGTAGATCAGGGCTCGCGGTGTGATGGCCGCGGCACCGAGGGTTCCAAAGCGGAGCATTGAGGTCCTCCGTCCTTTTGCGCCACAGGTCGGGCAGAGGATAGCAGGAGGCGTGATCAGACCAGCTTGAGCTTGGGCCGGGTCTCTTCGTTCTGCCAGTTCGCGAGGAGATGCAGGAAGTCTTCCGTGGTTTTCGCCTGGGAGACGAGATAACCCTGCACGTAATGGCAGTTGGCTTCTTCCAGATGCTTCAACTGCACCTCCGTTTCTACCCCTTCAGCGATCACTTCTTTACCGAGGGTGGTCGCGATGCTGATCAGGTGCTGGGCAAGAATGCGTGCCTGGTCGGAGCTCTCGATCTCCGTGATGAAGGATCGGTCGATCTTCACGACGTCCAGCGGCAGTTCCCGAAGCATGTTCAGGGAAGAGAAGCCGGTGCCGAAGTCGTCGAGGGCGATCTTGATTCCGGCGGCCTGCAGGATCTGCAGTTCCTGCACAACCATGTCTTTGTCGTGTGCGAACACGGACTCGGTGACTTCGATTTCAATCTTGTTGTGGGGCAGCATGCGCGCATCAAGCATCGACAGCAGCGACATGGCGAAGCCTTCGGTCATGAGCTGCTTCGCGGAGGCGTTAATGGCAACGTGGTCGAGGCGCACACCCACGGAATCGGCGGCCGCGATCAGGTCGGCGGTCTTGTTAACCTGCACGGCGGTGAAGTCGTGAATCAGGTTCGTTTCTTCGGCGATCGGCACAAACTGATCCGGGGGTACGTCCCCAAGAAGATCATCGGACCAGCGGATCAGCGCCTCCGCGCTGGTGACAGAACGATCCGCGAGCCGCAGCTTCGGCTGGAAGTGCAGCTGCAGCTCGCCGCGGGACAGCGCACCGCGCAGGCGACTTTCCACCAGTACGCGATGTTTGCTGGCCTCATTCAGGGTGTCGTCAAAAAAGGCAAAGCGGGACCGTCCTGCTTCCTTGGCCCGGTACATGGCCGAGTCGGCCTTCATGATCAGTTCATCAACCTTCTGCCCGTCGTCGGGGAATACGGCAACGCCGATGGAGGCGCCGATGTTGTGTTCCATACGATCAACGACCACCGGTTGAATGGCTGAGCCGATGATGCGTTCGCAGAGATGGGAGATGGATTTCTCATCGTCACAGCCGGGCACGATCACAGCGAATTCGTCGCCGCCCATGCGGGCGATGGTGTCCACCTCGCGCAGGCATTCGCGGAGCCGGTCGGCGATGATCACGAGCAGCCGGTCGCCTGCTTTGTGACCTTCCGTATCGTTCACCTTTTTAAAGCCGTCCAGGTCGATGAACAGCACGGCGCCCTGCTCGCCACGCCAGGATCGGGAGATGTGTTCCCGCAGTTTTTCCTGAAAGGCATGACGGTTGATGAGTCCTGTGAGCTCATCGAAATGGGCTTTCTGAAAGAGGATCTCAGAGCGCTGGATGTTCGTGATGGCGACGGAGAGCCGGTCGGCGAGATCTGTCAGCTGCTT
>JBCDDI010000305.1:0-4979 GCA_039180365.1 Pseudomonadota bacterium | reverse complement strand
CAATGATCTGGAAGCGGTCCAGCTTCGAATTCAGATAGAACACGTCGAGGAGTGGACCCGAGGCGCCGGCGAAGAGCTGTGCTGCCGTCACGACGATGCCGCAGGCGACGGCGGTCGGCAGTTGGGTCACGTCCAGACCGCGCAGATACGGCACCAGCCGGGCGAGAAAGGGCAGCAGGCCGACGATCATGAGAATGAGGTCCGCGTCCGGGACCAGCGCCAGAGCCGTGAAGGCTGCAAGGGTAAGAGCCGCGCCAATCCCGTAAGCGGGAATGATTCGCCACTGGATGTGCTGCCGGAGAAACCAGGCCCGGGAGCCATTGGCCATGGCCTGGACCGCACCGTGGAGCATCATGGCGGCACCCACGGACAGGGTCGACACCAGCACGGCCATGAGAATCATCCCTCCAGCCATGCCGAGAATCCCCGAGAGGATGCTCGTCAGGAACACGGTGCTGAGAATGAGGGCTTCCAGCAATGGTCAGCATCACTTCAAAAGTTGCGGCCAGTTTAGGGACCACCGCTTATGAATAAAGCGAATGGTTGGAATACGATCGCTTCCAGCTTGGAATATTACCCGCTAAGATCAAGCGCTTAGCTGCTGCCACTCCGGAATGAAGCCGGCCCTCCTATGCTCGAAAACCTGGAAACTCTCGTCACTCTCTCGAAAACGGGGACCATGATGGAGACGGCGACTGTCCTGAAAGTCTCCCAGTCCGCCATCAGCAAGCGTATTGCGGCGCTTGAGCGCTATTACGACCGCGCCCTGATCGAGCGCGATGGGCGTCGCGTTGTGCTCACCCACCATGGCACCAAGCTGGTGGAGAAAGTGGCACCGCTGCTCTCGGAGCTGAGAGACGTGTTTCTTACAGACAATGCGCTGCGCAAGGGGAAAATCATCCTCGGCGTTTCCGAAGCCATTCTCTGCAGCTGGGGACCGCGCCTCTTTGCAGACGTTCGGGAGCTCATGCCGGAGGTCGAGTTTGAATTCCACGCCCAGCGCTCGCCGGTGGTGCTGGATCGACTTCGCTCCGGCGAATACATGGTCGGGATCTGCACGGGTTCATCCGACGCTGAATCAGATCTGCAGAGCGAAGTGATCCGGCGGGAGCCCATGGTCATCCTTCCCTCGGGTCTCGAACCGCTCCGCTACAGCACTGGCGACGTCCTCGACGTTATCACCATCGAGTCGCGCTCTGGCGCCTGGCAATCGATCGAAGACGACATGGGGCGCTTACGGCTGAACCGGAGTGCGTCTCTCGAGTCCTTTTTTGCGGTCGCGCAGATGGCGCTGGCGGGCTTCGGCCATGGGCTCGTACCGGCTGGGGTGGCCGGGACCCTCGGCGTTCAGGCGGAAGACTGGATTGATCTGACGGAAGCGGGGCTGACGCGACCGGTGCGGTTCGTCGCCCGGAAGTCGCTTTTCTCGCAGCCTTTAGTGCAGAGCTTCTATCTGGCGGTATCTGAGAGGGCGGCGCTGGTCTGAAGCTTCAACCCCGAGAGGTCGGCGATCTCGCGGGCGGCGTCGTGCAGCCGTACGGCGCTTTCCGGCCCCGCTGTATCGGCGCTCTTGGCGGCATCAGCAGCTTCGCCGGATCCGGCCGGATGGCCTGAGCCCGCCTCGCCACGTCGGCACCAGTCGGCCAGCACCTGGATCCAGGCGGGATCGGCGTTCAGACAGGGAATCAGCGTGAAGGCCTCGCCACCGGCTTCGAGGAACGTCTCGCGGCCGGCCATGCCGATCTCTTCCAGCGTTTCGAGATTGTCTGCGACGAATGCCGGACAGGCGACAACCAGCTTGCGCACGCCGCGCCCTGGGAGATCGGCGAGTACTTCATCGGTGTACGGCGACAGCCAGGGCAGCCGGCCGAGACGCGACTGAAAGGCGATGGACCACTGGTCCTCTCCCAGACCAAGATGTTCGGCGACGCGTTTTGAGGTCACTCGGGCCTGATGGCGATAACAGGTGCCATGGGCCGCGGAAGCCACCTCGCAGCAGTCCGGGGTACTCAGGCAGTGTTTGCCAGTGGGGTCTGCTTTGGTCAGATGCGCCTCCGGCAGGCCGTGGTAACTCAACAGCAGATGGTCCCATTGCTCTGGCAGGTTTCGCTGGATGACTGCCGCCTGCGCGGCAAGGTAGTCGGCGTCCCCATAAAACGGTGCCTGCGCGGACAGGGTCATACCCTGCGGCAGCTTGGCCTCAACGGCCTCGATGGTCGTTGCCCGGGTAGAATCGGCGTGCTGCGGATAAAGAGCTATAAGCTTGACATTAGTGGTGCCGGCGCTCTTCAGTTCCTCGAGGGCCCGCCCGAGACTTGGCTCGCCGTAGCGCATGCCGAGCGCTACCGGCATGGGCGCCAGCTGTTCCGCGAGGGCGTCTCGCAGTGCCTTGGAGTAGTGCAGGAGCGGTGAGCCCGTGCCTGGGCCTGCGGCGTCCCAGATCTTCTCGTAAGCCTCCGCCGAACGCTTGGGCCGGAACGGCAGGATGACGCCGCGCACCAGGATCTGGCGCAGCGGTGTCGGCAGGTTGATGACGTGCGGGTCGGTCAGGAATTCGCCCAGATAGCGGCGCACGGCGGCAACGTCCGTGCTGGCCGGTGTGCCGAGATTGACGAGCAATACGCCCTGGGTCATGGCTTCAATCCTGTCGAATTCTCACGCTAGGTCGCCAGTTTCCGGTCGTCCCCGTGAGTACCCCGTGAGCATAAGGCGAGGACGTTTGGTTGTCGCTGACGCTTGGGATAGTATCCGCGCTCTTTTTCCAAGTCATGCGCCCGGAGGCGCGGGCTCAAGCCGCCATGGCAGACAGCAGTACGCTCATTATCGACTACGACGCAGGCAATCTGCGTAGCGTCCAGCGCGCCTGCACCGAGGTAGGGCTACGCGCTGAGATCAGCGCCGACCCGGACAGGGTGCGCCGGGCGGAGCGGGTCATCTTCCCGGGCGTAGGTGCCGCCGGCAGCGCCATGCGGAGTATCACTCGCAACGGAATGGATCTGGCTTTGAAAGAAGTCATCGCCGCCGGAAAACCAGTACTCGGCATCTGCCTGGGCCTGCAGATCTCCTTAGACCATTCGGAAGAGGGTGATCAGGAGACGCTTGGGCTGCTCTCCGGCGAAGTGCGCCGGTTTCGCTTCGACCGACGGGACCTGAAGATCCCGCACATGGGCTGGAACGAGGTGCGTGTGGTCAGGGAGCACCCGGTGCTCGCAGGGATTGAGCCCGGAGACGAATTCTACTTTGTCCATGGCTATTACCCCGACCCCGCTGATGCGGACCAGATCTGCGCAGAAACTGACTACGAGACCACCTTTGCCTGCGCGGTAGCTCGGGAAAACTACTTTGCCACGCAGTTTCACCCGGAGAAGAGCGGCCGCGTTGGTCTGAGACTGATCGACGCCTTTGCCCGCTGGGACGGCCAATGCTGAGTAAACGCCTCATCGCCTGCCTCGACGTCCGCGACGGCAAGCTCGCCAAGAGCATTAAATTCGTTGATACGAAAGACATTGGCGACCCGGTAGAGAAAGCGCGCGAGTACTACCTGGACGGCCTCGACGAGCTGGTCTTCTACGACATCACCGCCTCGAGCGATGCCCGCAACATCATGCTCGACGTCGTGGAGTCCGTCGCCGAACAGGTGTTCATCCCGCTATCCGTCGGTGGTGGAATCCGCTCCGTGGCCGATGCAACGGATCTTCGTCTGGCTGGTGCTGAGAAGATCAACGTGAACTCGGCGGCCGTGAAGCGCCCGGAGCTCATCAGCGAATGTTCCGAAGCCGTCGGCGCCCAGAACATCGTTCTGTCCATGGACATCCGAGCCGTGCCGGTTTCTGCGCACTGCCCGTCCGGGTATGAGATTGTGATTAACGGCGGCCGCACCCCCATGGGTCTGGATGCGCTGGAATGGGCGCTTAAAGGCGAAGCCCTTGGCGCCGGGGAACTGGTCGTTAACTCCATCGACGCTGACGGTACGCGGGAAGGCTACGAGCTGAAGCTCACCCGGATGATTGCCGAAGCCGTCCGCATCCCCGTGATCGCCTCCGGCGGTGCCGGTGAACCCGCCCACCTGGAGGCGGCCCTTACGGAAGGTAAAGCCGATGCAGCTCTCGTGGCTTCTATGGTCCATTACGGGGACTACACCTGCAGCGGCCTGAAACGGTATCTCCACGACCACAACGTCAAAATGCGCATGTCCTGGTGAGCGAGCCGGTGACCGATCTGCGACGGAAGCTGCGATAAAAAGGGGAGAGCAAGAAGCATGAAGGCGATTCAGGTGGACGGGGCCAAGCTCCTCTGGGCGGAGGTAGAAAGCCCCGCCCTCGGCGTCGGCGAGGTGCGCATCCGCGCTCACGCGAGCGCAATTAATCGAGCCGATCTTGTGCAACGCAGCGGCGGCTATCCGCCACCGCCGGGCGCGAGCCCCATCCTCGGGCTTGAATGCGCCGGTGAAGTATTAGAGGTCGGCGAAGGGGTAGATCGGGTCAAGGTGGGCGACCCGGTCTGTGCGCTCCTGGCAGGGGGTGGTTATGCGGAAGAGGTTGTTGCTCCCGCGGGCCAGGTGTTGCCTGTCCCTGAGGGTCTCGACTTCACGCAGGCCGCCGCGCTGCCTGAGGTGTTTGCAACGGCGTACCTCAATCTCTTCATGGAAGCCGGGCTCCAGAACGGTGAGCGGGTGCTGCTGCACGCCGGGGCCAGCGGCGTTGGCACCGCGGCGATCCAGCTCTGTAAGGTGCGCAACGTTGAGAGCTTTGTGACGGCCGGGCAGGGGGAGAAGATCGACCGCTGCCTGGCCCTCGGTGCAAGTGGCGGCTGGAATCGTCACGACGGCAGCTTCGTCGATGCAGTGAAAGCGTGGGCGCCTGAGGGTGTCGTCGTGATCCTCGATCCGGTGGGCGGCGCTTACCTCTCAGACAATTTTGCCGTTCTGGCCGTTGATGGACGTCTGGTAATTATCGGCCTCATGGGCGGTGCAGAAGCCT
>JBCDDI010000304.1:0-4981 GCA_039180365.1 Pseudomonadota bacterium | reverse complement strand
CGTGAAGCGATCGGCGAGCAAATACCAGCTGAGGCTCGAGATAATGATCAGCCCGAGTATCTGGCCACCGCGACGCACAGATGCTTCCGCTGCAGAGGGCTCATCTGTTTGCGAGGCAGCAGGGTCAGTCTGCGCGGACGACTCCGCGCTGTTTGCCATCTCTGTCCCAGCGGCTGCCGCCTGATCTTCAGAGTCGTTGCTGCGCTTGTCACTCATGGGCTCGAGGATCCTTGCTGGTAGACATCGGGGACCGGCTCTTCGAGCAGTTCACCCCAGTTGGTGCGCGTCGTCATCCGCTCCCGGACCGATTCCGGCAGCATTTCTTCCAGGCTCATGGCCGACCAGCCGCCGCCGACGGCTTTGTAGAAACCGATGATCGCGGCAATGTGATTACCCTGATTGACCAGTTCCTGCTCCGTGGCGTTGAAGAAGGCGCGTTGCGCGTCGAGCACACGCTGGAAGTCCGAGTAACCTTCCCGGTAGCGCGTGTTTGCCAGATCGAGGGCGCGCTCCGCGGAAGCTGCCGAGGCAATCAGAACTTCCTGTCGCTCCCGGGTTTTAACGACCGCAATCGCCGCATCATCGATTTCCCGGGCCGCCTGCAGCACCTGGTCCTGAAAAATCGTGATGAGCTGCTCCAGGCGCGCATCCTGAAGGCGGACGTTGTTTCTGATCCGGCCGTAGTCAAAGACGTTCCAGTTAAACGCCGGGCCAAACCCTACATTGCTCACATCCGGCGTACCGTCAACGTCCGTACCGGACCAGCCCAGGGTGCCCACCAGCGAGATGGCTGGATAGTAGTCGGCGCGGGCGATGCCGATCTGTGCCGACTGCGTAGCTACCTGCCAGGCGGCAGCACGAATGTCTGGTCGGCGTGTCAGCAGTTCCGCTGGAAAACCACCGAGTTCTATGGGGTCTACAATGGGCAGGCTCTGCGGCAGGCCGGATAGCTCGGCAATCTCCGCCGGCGGGCGCCCCAGCAGAGCGGCCAACGCATTGCGCACGTTGGCGAGGGTGATTTCCAGCGACGGAATCGTCGACAAGGTGCCGAGATATTGTGTACGCGCCTGCTGGACGTCGAGCTCCGAGTTCTGACCGCCGTCGAAGAGCTGCTGCGTTATCTCCAGACTGCGACGCTGTATGTCCGCATTGCGACGGGCGATATCGATGCGCAGGAGTGTAGTCAGATAGGCGTAATACAGGTCCGCCGCCTGCGCGCTCAGCAGTACCTGCACATCCTGCTGGCTCGCCACAGAGGTGAAGTAGGCGGCGTCTGCCGACTCAATACCACGGCGGAAACGGCCCCAGAAGTCCAGTTCCCAACCAAGATCAAAGTTCCCCTGATAGGCGGTGAGGCCGCCGTCGCCATCGGCTGCACCGCTACCTCGCTCCCGGCTGTTCACATAAGTCACGGCACCGGAGACCTGCTGGAGCTGCGGATAGCGGGCCGCACCGGCAATACCCAGAACGGCTCGGCTTTCGAGGATGCGCAGCCCGGCCGTCTGCAAGGTCAGATTGTCGCGTTTGACCGTATCGATGAGATCATTCAGGACCGGATCGTCAAAGAGCTGCCACCAGAAGGCGAGGTCTGCAGCCTGCTGCTGCTCAGGATCGACAACCTGGCCGTAGAGATCTGTCTGCCAGTCGTCGAGCCAGCTCACGGCCGGTTCTTCGTAGTCAGGCCCGAGCGTTGTACAGCCCACGAAGACGAGCAGCAAACCCGCAAGACTGCATCGCCACGTGTAATTGCGGCTTGTCTGCCACCGATCCCGCACCAGAGCGTCAGCCGCCAGCGGCGGGCTCCCGCTCGTCACCTGCAGAATCGGCGGGCGGCGGTTGTTCGGGATCGTTGTCTACCCAGTCCATGAAGATCTGATAGCCAACGCCGAGCAACACGGCACCGAGGAACAGCCCCACCATCCCGGCACCCGCCATACCCCCAAGGGCACCGATCAACACCACAGGCATGGGCACGGCGATGCCGCGACCGAGGAGCAGTGGTTTGAGAACGTTGTCTGCCAGCCCCGCCACAAAGAGATAAACGGCCCAGACGATGTTCATTACCGTGCTGTCCCCGGCGTACCAGACATAAGCAATCGCCGGAAAGGAGATGAGTGCCGCGGGCAACTGGACAATGCCAACCAGCAGGGTTACCACGGCGAGGATGCCGGCTGCGGGAATACCCGCGAGCGCAAAGCCAATGCCAAGGAGCAACGCCTGGATGAAGGCTACGCCGATCACACCTGTCGCTACGGAACGAACCGTCGCCGTCGACAGACCGTGCAGCTCAGGGCCTTTCAGGGGCCCGGCGAAACGACTGAAGATCCGACCCATGGCCGCGCTGCCGGATTCCCCGTAAGCCATCATGATGCCGGCGACAATCAGCGCCCCGAGAAACATCAGCACCGATCCCATGGTGCTCGCCGCCAGTCCCAGGAGCTTCACCGCCAGCTCACCGAGCTGCGGCTGCATCTGCTCCATGAGCGCCGGCAGGTCTGTTGCGGCCTGCGTCCAGATTTCAGCAACTCGTTCACCAATCAGCGGCCACTCGGCAACTGAGGGGTTCGGCGGTGGGATCTTGACGCTATCGCTCTCGAAGTTCCCGTAAAGCTCGTAGATGTCGGAGGCAAAGGTGCTGCCGAGGTTCACCGTGGGCCCGCCAATGAGCAGCAGTCCCAGAACCACAATCAGCGTCGCGGACGTGGCATTACGCCCGCCGAGGGCCGAACTCAACTTCTGCTGCAGCGGGTAGAGGGCCACTGCCAGAATCAGCGCCCAGAGCATGAGCCCAACGAAGGGCGAGAAGATCCGATAAGAGAAGACCACGAGCAGCATGATCACGGCCACACGGATCAGCGACTCGACCAGTTCTCTCGAGAACACGTCGCGTACGCGCTGCCCCTCCGGTCCCGATGATGTTTCAGCCATGCAGACTCCCTCCTCTGCGCCTCCAGTGCGGGGGAGTCTAACGGTTCTCCTGCCCTTCCGCTGCAACGCACGCCCACTCACTCGGAGGTCTTGCTTCTTCTGGAATTCGCGAGGGCGACATTGAACGCAAAGTAGAACCCACTATGCTCGGCTCACCTCTGAGAACGAGTTCCTCCGTAGGAAATACCTGGCAGAGACAGGATGAGCGGATGGCAAGAGTCGGAGGGTTCTGAATGACGCGGTGTACATTGACTGCACGCTCCGGGCAACCAGTCATCAGGCCAGCCCTCGCCCATGGCTCGGTCCTGCTCGGCGACGACAAAGCCATTTACTGGAAGGCGCTGGGCTAAGCGGGCCCGCTCATTCTACGGTCACACTCTTCGCCAGATTCCGCGGCCGATCTACGTCCGCACCCCGTGCCAGCGCCGCGTGGTAGGCAATGAGCTGCAGTGGCACCAGCATGAGAATGGGATCCAACAGCGCGTGGCTCTTCGGCACCTGCAGGTAGTGGTCCATCGGCGCATCAAGCGTTGACCCATGGCCAATGGCTATAACCGGGCCTTTGCGCGCCTTCACTTCCGCCAGCGTCGCCAGGTTCTTCGCCAGCAGCTCATCGTCCGGGACGATGGCAAAAGTTGGCGTCTCCGGATCGATGAGCGCCAGAGGGCCGTGCTTTAACTCCGAGGCCGGGTAGGCCTCGGCGTGGATGTAGCTCGTCTCTTTCAGCTTCAGGGCACCTTCCTGAGCCAGGCCATAGCCGGCACCACGGCCCACAAAGTAGGCGCGGTCGAAACCCGCACAGGCACTTGCCACCGCGGCAAACTCAGCCTCCCGCTCAAGCAACCCTTCAAGCTGGCCGGGCAACGCGACTAACGCCTCCACCAACTGCTCGCCGACCGCCGGTGAGACATCCCGCATGCGGCCGAGGTAGAGGGCAAAGAGCGACAGGGCCACGAGGGTGCTGACGAAGGTTTTTGTCGAGACAACGGCAATTTCCGGTCCGGCGTGGAGATAAACACCGGCACCACACTCCCGAGCAATGCTGCTGCCGACAACGTTGATCACGCCGAGCACCGTGCCGCCTTTGCGCTGGATTTCCTGCACCGCCGCCAGGGTGTCAAAGGTCTCGCCGGACTGGCTGATGGCGAAGTAAAGGGTTTCCGGATCGATGATCGGATTCCGGTAACGGAATTCCGCCGCCGACTCAGCGTCGGCAGGAATCCGGGCAAGCTGCTCAATGGTGTGCGCGCCGATAGCGGCAGCGATGGCAGCACTGCCGCAGCCGAGCAGCTTGACCCGCTTGAAGGCGAGGAGCTCGCGGGCACTGAGATTCAGTCCGCCAAAGTGCGCCGTGTTGAAGCGCCGATCGATGCGTCCGCGCAGCACCCGTTCGACAGCTTCAGGCTGCTCAAATATCTCCTTGAGGGTGAAGTGGGCGTGGTCGCCGCGAGAGGCGAGGACTGCTTCCGCGTCGATAACGGCCGTATCCCGTTCCGTCCGAGCCGCACTCAGGTCCTGGATCTCGTGGCCCTTTGCGGTGAGATGCGCAATCTCCCCGTCCTCCAGATACAGCACCTGCCGCGTGTAGGGCACGAGGGCGGCCGCATCGGAGGCCACATAACGCTCACGATCACCGACGCCGATGAGCACCGGGCTGCCGTTGCGGGCGGCAACGAGTTCTCCGGGAAGATCCTGGTGCACAACGATAAGACCATAGGTCCCCGATACCCGGACGAGTGAACGCCGAACCGCATCGGCAAGACTGCCCCCTTCCTGCTCGTACTCATCCGCGATGAGTACCGCGAGAACCTCCGAGTCCGTGTCCGTCTGGAACTGATGACCGCGGCTTTCCAGATAGCGCTTCAGATCCGCTGCGTTTTCCACAATTCCGTTGTGGACCAGGGCCAGGGCCCCGGTCTCGTCACTGTGTGGATGGGCGTTCTGATCGTTCGGCTCACCGTGGGTTGCCCAGCGCGTGTGGCCGATGCCGGTGCTGGCCGCATTGCGCTTCGGCAGCGCTTCCCGGAGCACGGCCAGGGGCCCTGCCCGTTTG
>JBCDDI010000303.1:0-4991 GCA_039180365.1 Pseudomonadota bacterium | reverse complement strand
CGACGCAGTACATGAACGCTGCGGCACCGATCACCAGCGGATCCTGCACCACGGCAAGTTCCGCCGGTAAAGCGATGTAGCCGAAGGCGCCGCTCAGGCCGAGCACCATAACAGCGGCGTAAAGGTTGATGCCGCTGGCCCAGGCAACGCCCAGGGTCAGGGCAATGGTCTGCAGGAGATCGGAGTATTCGCCCATGCCTCGAAATCTTCGTCTGAGGATTGTCCGGGAGCCTAGGGCAGGAATCCTGAACGGAAACTGAAGTGGCTGTGAAGAAAGCTGGCTTAGTCCGCCTGCGCTTGCGTGCAGGAGCCGGCCTCGTCAGAATGGCGTCCGACCTAAGGGGTGGTAGCTGCTACCTGAGACGCCATACGGCGGACCCTCTGAACCTGATCCGGCTCATACCGGCGTAGGAATAGGCGCGTTCCAGACCTGCTCTCCGCAGGTTGCAGATTCCGCTCCACACCTTCGGTCATCTCGCGAAGTTATCTGGAGTGGCTATGATCGTTTTCTCACCTAATCAGTCGCCGGCGCTGTCTTTTTTGCAGCAGACAGGGTTGCAGCAGACAGGGATGTCCGCCGCCTGGGCGAAAGCTGCCGCGGCCGTCGTCGGCGTGTTCGTCCTCACCACCAGCGTTGCCGCTCAGAGCGCTCAGGAGCCGCCGGTGATCGAAGAGATTGTGGTGACGAGCGAATTCCGACAGAACACGGTGAATCGGACCGCCGCTTCTGTGAGTGTGATCGAGCTCGGTGATCTGCAGGGGCGGGCGCTAAACCACCTTGAAGATGTCCTTAACCAGATTCCCAACGTGAACGTCGCCGGGGGCAGCACCCGCGCCCGCTTCTATCAGATCCGTGGCATCGGCGAACGGGGTCAGTTCGACGAACCCCTGAATTCCTCCGTTGGCCTGCTTATCGACGGCGTTGATTTCAGCGGGATCGGCACCGCAGCCGTACTGCACGACGTTGCCCAGGTCGAAGTGCTGCGCGGGCCGCAAGGCACACTTTACGGTGCCAACGCCCTTGCCGGTCTCATGCACGTGCGGACCAATGACCCCACGCAGCAGTTTGAAGCCGGGCTGACGCTGGATGCAGGCAACTTCAACGCCCGGGGCATTGGTCTCACGGTGTCCGGACCCTTCAGCGAGACGGTGGCGGGACGCCTCGCGATCCGCCAGTACCAGGATGATGGTTTTCACGACAACGTGTTCCTTGACCGGTCGGATACGAACGAACGGGATGAGCTTTCCGTGCGCGGGAAGCTCAGCTGGACGCCCAGCGATCGCCTCGATCTCGGGCTCTCCATGGCCTACATCGATATCGACAACGGCTACGACGCGTTCTCCTTAGATAATGACTGGAATACCCGGTCCGATGAGCCGGGCCAGGACGCCCAGGAGTCAGCTTTAGTTTCGCTGACCGCGTACTGGGATGTGAACGACGCCGTTGTGCTTCAGGGCACCCTCGGCCATGCGGACTCCGCGATCGACTATGGCTACGACGAGGATTGGACCTTCGTCGGTTTTGACCCGAACGAATACTCTTCAACCGACCGCTATGAACGCGATCGGCAGACCACGACGATCGATCTGCGGGCGCTTTCCAGCGACGGTGGCCGGATCTTCGGCGGCAGCACAGACTGGGTTCTCGGTTTCTACGGCCTGACCCAGACCGTGGATCTGACGCGCACCTACACCTTCCTGCCAGGGCCCTTTGAAAGCACTTTCGATATCGATCGGGTTGCCCTCTACGGCGAGCTGACCACTGCCCTCGGCGAGAAGAACCGGATCACCATCGGGCTCCGGGGTGAGCGGCACGAAGCCGGCTACACCGACTCTGAGGCCGTGGAATTCGACCCACGGGACGATCTCTGGGGCGGCCGCTTTGTCTTCGAGCGTGACCTGAATGACGCGACCATGCTCTACCTCTCCGCGACGCGCGGCTACAAGGCTGGGGGCTTCAACGCCAGCAATTCGCTGGACCCGGAGCTTCGTGAGTTTGATCCTGAAACGCTCTGGAACTACGAGCTGGGACTCAAAGGGCGCTGGTTTAATGAGGCGCTCACCGGTCGATTCTCGCTGTTCACCATGCAGCGCGACGATGTACAGATCGGCACGTCCATCGTCCGGACGCGACCGGACGGCAGTTCGGAGTTCATTCAGCTCACGAGCAATGCCGCGGAAGGGACAAACTCCGGTTTCGAGGCAGAGCTCGTCTGGGCGGTGACGGAGCGCTTTGAACTGTTCGGCAACTTCGGCTTCCTCGATACGGAGTTCAAGGACTTTGTGAATACCTCTAATGAGGACCTCGACGGCGAAGAACAGGCCCACGCGCCTCGCTACCAGTTTTTTGTGGGCGGCGAGTACCGCCATCCGGTTGGTTTCTATGCGCGCCTTGAGGTTGAAGGTAAAGACGCCTTTTTCTACAGCGACAGCCGCCGCTTTTCAGATCGTCCAGACGAACTACGCTCGGAGCCCTACGAACTCGTTAACGCTGCCCTCGGCTTTGAACGGCAGAACTGGGATCTGCGCCTCTGGGGCAGGAATCTCGGGGACGAGGAGTATCGGATCCGTGGCTTCTACTTCCCGCAGGATCCGCGGGATGACTACACCGAGCGGGGCTGGTTCCAGTTCGGAGAGCCGCGCCGCTACGGTGTAACGCTGAATCTGAAGATCTAACCGGGAGAGGCTGGTGCTTCGCCCGACTCGAGGGCAATCAGATGATCGACCACCTCGAGGGCGACGGCCGGACCGACGTCCATCGTGACCATGTACTTCCCGGCGACCACGAGGGTGGGCGTGGCGCTGATGCCGAAGTCCCGTTGCAGATTGGTACCGTTCCGCACGCGCAGCCGGACCTCGCCGCCTTTGAAGGCCTCGAGGAACTCCTCGGCGCTCGCGCCATTGCCGTCCACAAACTCGGCCAGATCCTCTGGGCTCGAAAAGGATCGGCGGGCGTTGTGAATCGCGCGGAACATGCGGTCGTGGTTTTCATCGAGGACGTCGAGCGTCTCAAAGGTGTAGTAGGTCTGGGCCAGGAAGCCCCAGGCGGGTGAGAAGACGACGGGGACCCGCTCGTAGACGACGTTATCCGGCTTCGTCGGCAACCAGCTGTCGACGTCCGGCTGGAAGTTCTTACAGTGAATGCACGCATAGGAGAAGAACTCCTGGACCTTGATCGGTGCCCCGGGTCGACGCCGTTCTGCGTTTTCGAGAACCGTGTAGTGCTCGCCGGCGACAAACTCCCCTTGCGTTACCCCCTGGGAGTAAAGCACGCCATAGCCGACCACAACGATACCGAGCAGCGCGACCGCGCCGATAATCAGCCCGCGGATGAGGGCAACGTTGGTCTTTTTCCTGGCCATGAGCAATTTCCGAGCATTCAACAACGAGAGGCAGTTTACCCGTGCTGGACGCACCAACGAAGCCCTCGACCTGCCCTCCACCTATGGTGCCAACCTGCGACTCGGAATTACCTTCAGCCAGCTAATAACTGTCGGTCTGGCGATGGATCTAGCGAAGGATCTGATGATGCTTCTGGTGACCGCTGAAAAATCCGCTTTGTCGGGCCTTTCACGTCCTGGCGGGCAGGCTCTGTCTGACAGTTGGGCGGCGGCGGTGCCATCTGGCATACTCCGGCGCTTTCGCCCACGCACCCGCAAAGCAACGCGCGCAAGCGCCAGGTGAACCAATGACCGACGGAAGCAACCCAGGCACGGAACAGACAGACGGCATGGCTGCCCATGATAGCGCCGAGCACTATGAGCTTTTCCATTCGGAAACCTGCGGCTTCTGCCATCGTGTGCGCCACTACTTCGCTCAGGCCGGCTGGGAGATTCCGCTCAGGGACGTCAATCGGGATCGTGACGCTCGGGCGGAGCTCATGGCCGGGGGCGGCCGCACGATGGTGCCCTGCCTGAAGATTACGCGAGGTGAGCAAGTGACCTGGATGTACGAATCCCTCGACATCATCGACTACCTCGAGCAGCAGCGTGCAGCGGCTGGATAGCATCCGCTGACCTGCTCATCGTTTTACCCAACCTGTTTAGTAACCGACCTTTCGAAGGGGGACACCCATGAAGCTAGGACTGATCACCGGATACTCCGGTGCGCGTATGAGCATTCCGATCGATGCGATCAAGCACGCGGAAAACCTGGGTTTTGAATCCGTTTGGACCGCGGAAGCCTATGGCTCCGATGCGGTAACGCCTGCCACCTGGATTCTCGCGCAGACGGAGAAGATCAAGGCGGGTACCGCCATCATGCAGATGCCGGCGCGCACGCCTGCCATGGCCGCCATGACGGCCATGAGCCTCGCGGAAATGTCCGGCGGCCGCTTTATCTGTGGCCTCGGCGCTTCCGGCCCGCAGGTGGTAGAGGGCTGGCACGGCGTACCTTATGGCAAGCCGGTCACGCGCCTGAAGGAATACATCAAGATCATGAAGCAGATCTTCGCGCGCGAGGCGCCGACCACCTTCGAAGGCAAGATGTACCAGCTTCCCTACTCCGGTGAGGGAGCCACGGGCCTCGGCAAACCGCTGAAGAGCATCATGCACCTGCATGAGGAAGTGCCGATTTATGCCGCGACCATCACGCCCGCCGGCGTCGCTGCGGCCGCAGAAGTGGCAGACGGTTTCTTCCCCGTATGGATGGATCCGGACCAGTACCATGTCTTTGATGAGCCGATTCAGAAAGGCTTTGCCGCTGCCGGAAACAACAAGGACCTCACGGAGTTCGATATCGCGCCCTTCGTGACCGTGATCATGGGTGACGACGTTGAGCAGTGCATGATGCCGATCCGCGGCAGCATGGCCCTCTATATCGGCGGCATGGGTGCTCGGGACAAGAACTTCTACAACGACTATGCCAAGCGTCTCGGTTTCGAGGAAGCGGCGATCAAGATTCAGGATCTGTACCTGGCCGGCCGCAAGGACGAAGCCATGGCGGCAGTCCCTGCGGAATTGATTGATGCCTGCCACCTGGTTGGCCCAGCT
>JBCDDI010000302.1:0-5026 GCA_039180365.1 Pseudomonadota bacterium | reverse complement strand
GGAGCCTCGAAGCTCATGGACTGCACTGGGACGGGCCGGTGCAGAGGCAGAGTGAGAAGATCCCCGCCTACGAGGCCGCCCTGGAAAGACTCAGTGACGACAGGCGCCTGTTCTACTGCAACTGCTCACGGAAAGCGCTGCGCGACCTGCAGGTCTACCCCGGCACCTGTCGTGCGTATACCAGACCCAGAGCGGACTGTGCCATCCGCGTTCGGGTCGATGAGGCAGAAATTGCTTTCACGGATCTGATCGTCGGCCCCCAGCGGGAAAGGCTCGCGGAGTCCCTGGGCGACTTCATTATCCGGCGTCGCGACGGGCTTATTGCCTATCAGCTGGCGACAGCCGTAGACGACGGAGACCCGTCTATCACCCGGGTGATCCGAGGCGGTGACCTGCTGGACAACACAGCCCGCCAGATCTTTCTCATGGAGGCACTCAAACTGAGCGTGCCGCAATACGGACATCTGGCCACATTGGTTTATCCCGATGGGGCCAAGCTCTCCAAGCAGAGCCATGCGCCAGCGCTCGATGACGGGCGCGCGACGGCCAACCTCACAGACACCCTGCAGCGCCTCGGAATGAATCCCCCGGACTCGCTAACGGGTGCCAAGCCTGCGGAGCTTCTGGGCTGGGCCCAGGAGAACTTCAGGCTCGAAGCCGTATCCGCCGCTGACGTCATTTACCGTCACTGAGCACCGATTTTGTTAACATTCGCTCCCACATGAACCGAATAATCGTGCTGGATCCGGAGTCGCTGGCATCGCGACGCATCGAGGCCGTGCTGGAAGCCAGTGGCTACACTCCGGTTCCGATCACTGACGCAAGCACGCTGCCTCAGCATGCAGCGACCGCCGCCTTACTCCTCTGCCCCTTCGAGCGACAGCGGGAAGCCGCCGTCGGCCACTCCCTACCGACCATTCTGCTTGACGCTGCCGCCGACATCCGTCGCGCCGTGATCGGGATCAAGGCCGGCGCCAGCGACTACCTGGCCGCCGACTGCAGCGATCAGGTCCTTACAGACAGCATCGAGCGCGTGCTTGCTGAAGCCGCCGAGCTTGAATCAGCACTGCCAGTCCTGGGTGCCAGCGACGCCATGCAGACCCTGGCCAGCACTATCGCCAAGGTGGCCCCGACGGACTCGCCGGTGCTCATCACGGGTGAGACGGGGACTGGCAAAGAACTTGTCGCCCGCGCCTTGCACGCAAGCAGCCATCGACGTCTGGCGCCGCTGATCTCCTTCAACTGTGCCACTGTCCCCGAGGACCTGATCGAAGGCGAGCTGTTCGGCCACAGCAGCGATGGCCGCGGCGGTCTCGTGGCGACGGCGACCGGCGGCACCCTGTTCCTCGACGAGATCGGCGAGCTGCCAGCGGGCGCCCAGGGCCGGCTCTTACACGCGCTCGAAACAGACCAGGACATCCGGCTCATCTCCGCCACCCATCGGGATCTCGATACGCTGGTGGAGCATGGGCAGTTCCGAAACGATCTCTACTACCGCCTGAAGGTCATAGCACTGGCGGTGCCGCCTTTGAAAGACCGCGGCGGCGACATCCTGCTGCTTGCCGAAGAGATCCTGACGCGCACGCTCAGCAAACTCGGCAAGCAGGGCCTGACTTTCGCAGACGCAGCCCGGGACGACATGCGCCGTTACCCGTGGCCAGGGAACGTTAGAGAGCTGGAGAACGCCATTCAGAGGGCCGTGATCCTGGCCGACAGCGGCGAGATCACCACGGAACTCCTGGCCATAGAACCGCCAAAGGAGACAACCCCGGAACTGCCGGGAAAAACCTCCCCGGATCAGACCATCGAGGACTACTTTGTCAGCTTTGTCACCGCCCATCAGGATTCCATGACGGAGACAGAGCTGGCCGAGAAGCTTGGCATCAGTCGCAAAAGCCTCTGGGAGCGGCGGCAGCGTCTCAACATTCCCCGCACGAAGACAAAAAAGCGCGGTCGCAGAAGGGACGTCTCTTGAGCGAACCGCAGGTGCGCCGCATCAGCGCCCCGGAGCACGGCCTGACCACCGATCGGGTGAGTCCGGCCGCTCTGGACGTCACGGAAAAGCTGAACGCCGCGGGCTACGAAGGGCTACTCGTGGGCGGCTGCGTGCGAGATCTGCTCCTCGGGCTGACACCGAAAGACTTCGATGTTGCTACCAACGCCACCCCGGAAGAGGTCAGAGACCTGTTCCGTCGTTCGCGGCTGGTTGGTCGGCGGTTTCGCATTGCTCACGTTCGCTACGGCCGGGAGCTCATCGAGGTCTCAACGTTTCGCCGGGCCACGGCCGAAGAGGCTGACGAGCGCGCCCACTCCGATGCGGGCATGATCCTGCGCGACAACGTCTTTGGCTCCCTGGAAGAAGACGCGTTCCGCCGCGACTTCACCATCAACGCCCTGTATTACGACCCCTTAAGCGAGGAAATCCTCGATTACGTCGGCGGCCTCGACGACCTCGAGTCCGGCCAGCTGCGTTTCATCGGCGATGCGGCCACCCGCGTCCGCGAGGACCCGGTCCGCGCCCTGCGTGCGGTGCGCTTTCAGGCGAAACTGAACTGCGAGCTCGATCAGGAAATCAGCGACTGCCTCGGCGAGGCAGCTGAGCTGATGGCCGCCGTGCCGCCAGCCAGGCTTTTCGACGAGATTCAGAAGGTGCTCATGTCCGGACAGGCCGAGCGGGCCTGGACGGCCCTCGTGGACACACCGCTGCGGGCGGCGCTTTTTCCAAGCTGCAACCCGGACGATGCCCTGGTGCCGAGAGCCATGCGCAATACCGACGATCGCCTCGCCGCAGATAAGCCCGTAACGCCGGGTTTTCTCCTCGCCGTTCTGCTCTGGGCCGATTATCGGGCCCGCGTTCTCGATCTCAGTGAGGACCTTGCGCCCGTGGAAGCCCGGCTCCACGGCGCCGCCGACTGCCTCGCAGAACAACAGCAGATCATGGCGGTACCAAGGCGCTTCTCGCAGTTCATTCGCGAAGTCTGGCAACTGCAGGACCGCCTCGAGACACGCATCCCGATGGCCATCGAGCGCATAGCCGGCCACGCACGGTTCCGCGCCGCCTATGATTTTCTTGTGCTGCGGGCGGAAACCGGCGACAGCGCCCTGACCGGCGAAGAGACGGATCTGGCGGAGGCCGCCGACTGGTGGACGCGCTATCAGGAGGTAGAGGGCGAGACCCGGAGCGCCATGCGTGAGGAGCGACGGGGTAGCGCGCCTAAGCGGAAACGCCGGCGCCGCCGTTCCCGGCGGCGCCGCAGCGACGCGGCTTCTTCTGAGAATCCCTCCAACTGAGCGAGGCATTCACTCTAGTGCTTTGGTGGGAGGTTCAGTTCTGGCAGACTGGCTCCAGGCATGAACAGCGTCCTCCAAGAACCGCCACCCGTCGATGTAACCGCCGGCTCCCGTCAACTGCTGAAGGGCCGCCAGCTGCCTGCGTACGTCGCCGTTGAGGGCCCCATCGGGGTCGGGAAAACGACGCTCGCGAACAAACTCGCGCAAACCTTTGACTATGCCCTGCTCCGGGAGCCCGCGGCAGAGAACCCGTTTCTGGACCGCTACTACCGGGAGGGCAAGCGCCATGCCCTGCCAACGCAGCTGTTCTTTCTCCTGCACCGGGCCAGGCAGATCAGCGACATCCGCGATCAGGACCTGCTGGCACCGAACCTCGTCGCAGACTTTCTCATGGAGAAAGATGAACTCTTTGCGCGACTGGTGCTCGACGATCAGGAGTTCGGGCTGTACCAGCAGATCCAGGCCAGCCTCGCTATCGAACCGCCAACGCCGGAGCTGGTGATCTATCTGCAGGCGCCCGCAGACGTGCTGCTGGAACGAATCCGTCGGCGCGGCATTGACTCGGAGCGGGAGATTTCCGCCGACTACCTGAACGCCCTGATTAACTCCTACACGGAGTTCTTCCACCACTACAACGCCGCACCCCTGCTGGTGGTGAACGCCACGGAAATCGACTTCGCCAACAACACCCAGCACTTCGAAGCACTCCTCGAGCAGGTCGTTTCCATGGACGGTCCGCGCCAGTACTTCAATCCACACCCGCAGCTTATCTGAATGACCCCCGAGCGCACCGGGAGCTGGAAGAAGCTCACAGCTCTTGCGTCCGAACAGGTCCGCAGCGAGCCTGAGGCCGCGACCCCCTTGACCGTTGAGGCCGCCGGCCTGCAGGGGGATCTGACAAAACAGCGCCTCAGCGCAGAGGTGATCTCTACCCTCATCGCCCTGGCCGAAGAGCGGGAGCTGGCTCAGGCCATCGATGATCAGTTTGCCGGCGCCATCGTCAACGGCACAGAAGGCCGCCCAGCCCTGCACTCCGCCCTGCGCGCACCCGCGGCGGAAGTGCCCGCCGTGGCGAAAGATGCAGCAGCTGTGATGGATAAGGTGCTGGCGCTGGCGGAATCGCTGCGTAACGGACGCTGGCGGGGTGCCACGGGCCGGACCATCACTGACGTTGTGCACATCGGGATCGGCGGCTCCCACCTCGGCCCGGAACTGGTTGTTGACGCCCTGCGCACGCGCGCCGAGCAGAGTCCGGCCATCCACTTCGTCGCCAACATTGACGGGGAGGCGCTGGATACTGCCCTCGCAGTCAGGGATCCGGAACGCACGCTGTTCGTCATCGTCTCAAAGAGTTTTTCGACGCTGGAAACGCGGGTCAACGCGGCAACCGCAAGGAGCTGGTTTCTCGAGCGGACCGGTTCTCTCGAAGCCATCGGTCGCCACTTCATCGCCATCTCGACCAATCTCGAGGCGGCCGATGAGTTCGGCATTCCCGCCGAGAACGTGTTTCCCATGTGGGACTGGGTCGGCGGACGCTACTCGGTCTGGTCTCCCGTGGGCCTGCCCCTGGCCATCGCCCTCGGGCGCAAGGGCTTCGACGCTTTCCTCGCCGGCGGCCACGCCCTGGACAGACACTTTCGCAGCGCACCCTTTGCCGAGAACCTGCCGGTGCTCATGGCCCTTGCCGGCATCTGGAACTACAACTTCCTCGGCGTTACCAATCAGGCCATCCTGC
>JBCDDI010000301.1:0-5034 GCA_039180365.1 Pseudomonadota bacterium | reverse complement strand
CCGCCAGATCTGAAATGTGCTCAAAGCCGAGCTGGAGGTAAAAAGGGAACGGGTGCAAATCAGAACTGCAGCAGGTGTGTGGGGGTTTCTTTGCTGAGCATGAGGCTTCTGTTTTCTCCGCCTACATAGACATAGACGATGTTGTTCTGGTCGAAAAACAGATCGGTAAAGACGGCGTTCTTTATCTCCAGCGTCTTCAACGGCAGCGTCTGCGGATGTTCAAAGACGACGCCAAGCGCCGTATTGATCCCCTCACCATGCAACCGCTTGCTCTTGATCTGAAGGTGCACCCTCTCGCCATTGGCTTCCACGTAAAAGAAGCGGTTCAAATACTCCAGCAGTAAGAGCTCTGCGAGCTCGGATTCATTCGGCTGACAGAACGCCAGTTCCGTGCTGTCGGGATCAAAAACCAGCGCTTCCCGGACGTCCATCAGAAACAGACGAAGATGGATCGACAGGACCTGTTCTTCAGCGAGGTACTCAACTTCACTGAGCGAGAGCCTGAGCGGATGTGCTTCAGCGCTCTGGGGCTGCTCCAGCAGCACAAGCAGGAGCAGGCACTGGCAGGCAGCCTTCAGGCGCATTACTCAGGTGGCTTGTTCCGTGCGCATTGTTTCCGCCACCGCCTGCACATCATGGAACACGCGCACCAGATTGCCGCCCCAGATCTTCTCGATCTGTTCTTCTGTGTAGCCCCTTCTGACAAGCTCTATGGTGATGTTCATGACTTCGCTGGCGTCGAAGACCCCGTCAATACCACCACCGCCATCAAAGTCGCAGCCGATGCCAACGTGGTCGATCCCGGCAATAGCGACGATGTGATCAATGTGATCCACAACGTCCACCACTGTGGCGGGAGGATTGGGAAACTTCTCGTTGATCTCGTTAAAGGCCTCTCGCATCGCCGTGCGTTCTTCCGGGGTCATTTCACTCACGGGCTTCATGTTGTCCCGAAGTTCTGTCAGCGCCGCCTCACGCTCTGGATTGTCCGGCTCATCTCGCAGGTAGTTGGACAGCATCGTCAGCTGCACAACGCCTCCGTTTTTCGCCATGACCCGCAACATCTCGTCGGTCATATTGCGGTTGTGGTCGGTCACGGTCCGTGCGTTGGAGTGGCTCGCGATGATGGGTGCGGTCGAGACCTCAATCGCATCAAAAAAGACCTCATCACTCGCATGAGAGACATCCACCATGATCCCCAGGCGATTCATCTCTCGGACCACATCCTCGCCAAGGGTGCTCAGTCCGCCATGTTCTGCGCCTTTCGGGTCCGTCGCCGAATCCGCCAGGTCATTGTTGGATGAATGCACCAGAGTGATGTAGCGAACGCCTTTATCGTAGAAGAGCTCCACATTCGAAAGGTCGTTGCCAACGGGGTAACCGTTTTCGATGGCCAGGAAGATCGCCCGCTTCCCTGCCTCCTCGAGTTCATAAGCATCCTCAGGAGTCAGCGCCAGACCGGCAATCTCTGAGTGCTGTTCCGTAGAGGCGATCACCGCGTCAAGCATCTGCAGGCTCAGTTCCTTTGCCCGGCTGTTGCCTTCATCGTCACGGATATCCTGAGCCACAAAGGCGGCCAGAAAGACCGCATCCAACCCACCTTCCTTCATGCGCGGGTAATCGAGCTTGGATCCGGTTTCCCTGGGGTCGTGTCGCACGGACATATCAAAACCTGGCTCGATCATTCTCAGCGGGGTATCCGCATGCGTATCGAGGGTCAACACACGATCGTGGATTTCGAGGGCCTGAGCGATGAGCTCTGCCTCCGCTGCCCCTTCGTCTGGCTCAGCGACTGCTTGCACAGTCTCAGTCTCCGAGCTGCAGGCTGAAAGAAACAGCGCAAGGGTAAAAAGAGGAAGTAGAGGGGAAGTCGATTTCGAATTACGAAGCATGATTTACAACCGCTTTGAAAAGGTGATCGGGCCCGTGGAAGCACTCCGAGACACCTTCCAGGTGCAGGGAGACATCAACGCCGTGTGTCGTCAGCCGCCAGGAGCTTGGCCCATGTTCACCCAGCGCTGAGCGAAAGCCAAGGCGACAGCTCCGTTGCGACGCCGTTCGGAGACGAAGGGAGAAGCGTGACGGTGCTCTCTATGCAGCCCATGCAGCGCTCTCTCTGCGGCGTTGTCTGGCTTGAACCAACGACGATAATGCTATGTTATATCGTATTGTGATTCAGCAAGGTACACAGCTAAGGAGCCGCCCACCCATGCGACTGGTAACGAGTGACCAGCCAGGTGACTTCTCGGCCATCTACGACGAAGACGTGGAACTGGTCAGCGTAGCGCGCCCTCAGGCGGCCAGCTGTGCAAAGCTGGCGCAGCAGCTCATCGACTCGCGTCAGGCGCCACGGCTTCGCTGGGTCCAGTCTCACGAAGATCCGACGAGCGCTGAACGGGCGCTACCGCCAGGCATTAACGGCGAAGTTCGCACGGCCCTCCTCGATGAGATCGCAGAGGCAAGCGATCTGCTCGGTGAGCTGATTGACTGCGAAGCCATCGGCGTGCGCCTTGAAACCCTGAATGCCCCCATGTGCCCGAAGTTCCATGTCGATCACGTTCCCTGCCGCTTGCTGATTACCTTAAGCGGCGCGGGCACCGAGTGGATTCAGAACAGTGACGTCGACTGGGCGGTGTTTGCCAATCGTGACGAAAACTCACCGCCTGTGCGGGCCAACGGAGAGATCCGGCAGCTCACCACCGGTGACTGGTCGTTGCTGAAAGGAGGCGCCTGGAATGAGAACTTCGAGGGCGTCGTGCATCGATCACCCCACAGCCCCGGTGAACGCCTGCTCCTTTCCCTCGAACCAATAGGCTAAGGCGCGCTCGGGCGCTACTCCCGCGTTTCGCTGCCGGAAACGAAAACGGCCAGCCTGCGTACTGCAAGCTGGCCGTTTTTTTAGCCAAGCTACCGCGGCGTTACTCAGTCGGTGCTGGCGAGTTCCTGGCTGGAGGTTTTCCCTTCATTGAGGGCGATTTCCTCTTCAGTAGCCATGCGCATCAGCACAGCACCAAAGAGCATCTCTTCCCAGGACTGTTCACCCCAGGTGACCTCGATAGTCGGGTCCGGGTTTGCCGGGTTCTGACCCGAGTTGTCCCACCAGGTGGTGTGCACAACTTTGGTACCAGCAGGGATGTACTTCGGCTCGTCGAGCACGTAAGTGGTCTGCCAGTTGAAGTCGTAGTTCGGCACGTGCAGGAGAATCTCCTCCGTCCCATCGGGATAAACCACGCTGAACTGCGATGCTTTGCCGCGGAAGTGAGCGTGCGGCAGCAGGTTATAGATTACGGCGGCCTTCGGCATCACCCGCTCCGCGGTTTCCATGTGATTCTTCGCGTGCGGCGGAATCTTGATCCGGCCGTTTGCGAGAATCAGCGAGAACACCTGATGGTGCGGCGGCTCTTCGTAAACCCAGACGCCAAGCTTGGACTCATCAACCGTCGCCTTGCCGTTCGTGGTGTAGTGCATCTGGAACTCGATGGTGGCGTCAGCCGGCAGGAACACGCCGGTATCCTGCGGGAAGTGCTGGCTGACCATTCCGGGCACGTAGCCGCGCAGACCACCCTGCCCTTCACGCTTCAGGCGCCCTTTCCGGCGACCTTCCGTCTCCAGCTGGCCGTAGGACGTGATGACGTGATGCAGCACACCGCGATCGCCAGGAAGAATCTCCGCGGCTTTCACCCACACGTCCTTGCCGATGGTGTTCTGGACGAAGTGATACTTGTAATCAACAACGCCCGTGGCCGGTACTTCTGCCGCGGGGATGTCGATGATGTAGTCCGGTTCTCCGAGCTCCGGCTCGTGCACGGCCCAGTTACCCCAGTCGTGATCGATGGCCGCCAGCGGATCTGCCCCTTCGCCGCGCGGCGCACCGGCTTCGATCCAGTGCACAAGGCGCTGCGTCTGCTCGGCGGTCAGGGACCGATCGTTGGAGAAATGGCCTACCGCAGGATCCGCGTGCCAGGGCGGCATACGCTTCGTGCGCACCACTTCGCGAATCATGAGCGAGAAACCCCGCACCATGTTGTAGTCGCTCATGGCCCAGGGGCCGATGCCGCCTTCGCGATGGCAGGCGACGCAGTTCTCAGCCAGCATCGGCGCAATCTCTTCGCTGTAGGAGATCTGTGCGTGCTGCGCGCGCTGCTGCTTTGCCGGGAAGTTGATGAGGCAGCCGAGGGGCTCCGTACTGGCAACTTCAACGGCCTCGCCAGCGACCATGCTGTCGATGGCGTCTTTCAGATAATGCTCGGAGGCTTCCTGCTTCTGATTCTCGTAGGTGAGCCGGTCGTCCAGCGCGCCATGGTAGACCACAGACCAGGTTTTCGGATCGAGCACAAACACTTCGCCGGTCCGCACAAGATCGAGGGACTCGCCGATGATCTGAGTGTCGTCGATCAGCACAGGGATGTCATAGCCGAACTCATCAGCTTCCTGGGCGACGGTCTGCCGGTTGTCCTGCAGGTTCGAGTTCAGCAGAAAGAACTGCACGCCCTGCTCGGCGTACATGTCCTTCAACTCCTGAAACCGCGGCATCGCATTGCGCACGATGGGGCAACCATTGCCCTGCACCATGACAACAACAGCCTTCATGTCGCTGTAGTAGTAGAGCTCATGGCTGTCGCCCTGATGGTCGAGCAGCCGGAAGTTTTCGACACGCTCCTGCGGAGCCAGGGCCGAGGCCACGGGGGCCAGAGCCAGGGCCAGCAGAGCGGCGCTGAGTGAGACGATCATACGGGTCATTAGAGCCTCTCCCGATCTATAGCTTCGTTGGCCGACGCCCCACGCATGAAAAAACATGAGCAAAAAGGCGGTGACCAGCACAAATAATTTGCCGCAACGCGGCGGGGGTAATCTGAGGCGACATTCTCCACGGTCGCTGAATCGCGTCGAGACTCGTCACTTTCTGTGACTATCTGCCTCCGTCTACTTCTGACCGGGAGGCGTGGACAACGCGATTCAGCGACCGTGGAGAATGTCGCCTCAGATTACCCCCGCCGCGTTGCGGCAAATTATTTGTGCTGGTCACCGCCTTTT
>JBCDDI010000300.1:0-5051 GCA_039180365.1 Pseudomonadota bacterium | reverse complement strand
GGTCGGCGTGAACCCCGCGGACTCGATGGTTGCCAGCAGGGCCAGGGGATCTGTGCCCGGGCCGTGCTCGACGAGTACCTGGCGCCGGACCGGGTTGATGTGGGTGACTCGGATATCCGAGAGGTCGGCGAGGGCACGGCGGATCTTGCCCGCGCAAACGGCGCAGTGCATGTCGCTGACGCTGATGGTGCTGACTGTCAACGGCTGGCCTCGGCGGCTGCGTCCCGCTCTATAGCTTCCAGCAGTCGGGTTTCCTCCTTGAGCGCTTCTTCTTCGAGGGTTTTTCCCTGCCAGCTGGTCTTGGACATGGGCGCGTCATCCAGGGGGATCTCCTGGCTTGGCCCACTCAAGGCGAAAAACATCGTGATGCTGCTCATGATCACGGCGGCCGCGGGAATGGTTATCAGCAGATAGAGCGGGAGTCGGTCTTTCATTGTACGGGTCCAAAGAAGGTCGTCTGCTCCTCGTCGCAGTGACCGCTGTCGACTTCGCAAAGACGCACGGTTACCGGGACTGTCGGCAACGCCACAGCCTCACGCGGTGCAGAGAGGATTAAGGGCAGGTCGAGGACTTCAGCCGCGAGGCTCGCGAGAGAGGCAGCCAGCTGATCGCTGCGTTCCACCGTGAGTGGCAGATCGCTCACGACTTCGATCGTGTAGCGCTGTGGGCCCTGTGTTTTGTTCAGCACTTTCAGGCTGTAGGGATTAACCACCTGATCTGCGGTGTTGACCTGGAAGAGCTCGCCGCGCTCGCGGATGACGTCCACCTCAAAAGGCTTCCGGGAGAAGATGGCGACGGTGAAGGCGGTCATGAGCACCAGCAGCACCACCGCATAGCCGACAGCCCGGCCGCGGAACCAGTGGGTTTTGCCGCCGGAGAGTTCGTGCTCCGTCGTGTAGCGGACGAGCCCCCGGGGATAGTCCATCTTATCCATGACCTGATCGCAGGCATCGATGCAGTGGGCACAGCCGATACACTCGTACTGGAGGCCGTCGCGGATGTCGATGCCCACCGGACAGACCTGCACGCAGAGCTGGCAATCGATGCAATCCCCGAGGTTGTCGGCCGCGGCATCTGCTGAGCGTTTCCGGGAACCGCGCGGTTCACCACGGCTCGCGTCGTAGGAAACGATGAGCGTGTCTTTGTCGAACATGGCCGACTGGAAGCGCGCATAGGGGCACATGTAAATGCACACCTGCTCGCGCATCCATCCGGCGTTCGTGTAGGTGGCGCCGGTGAAGAAAAGACTCCAGAACACGGCCCAGCCGCTAGCCTCAAAAACGGTGAGGTCCGGCACCAGTTCCCGGATTGGCGTGAAGTAGCCGACGAAGGTGACGCCGGTCAGCGCGGCAAAACCGATCCACATGCTGTGTTTGGCTGCTCGTTTCCTCAGCTTTTCGAAGGACCAGGGCGCCTGCTCTAGACGAATGCGGGCGTGGCGCGGGCCTTCGGCCACCTGCTCGGCCCACATGAAGATCGCCGTCCAGACCGTTTGCGGACAGGTGTAGCCACACCAGAGCCGGCCCACCACCGTGGTAACCGTGAAGAGCCCGAAGGCCGCGATCATCAGCAGCCAGCCAAGGAGCCAGAAGTCCTGTGGGAAGAAGGTGAGGGTGAAGATGTGGAATTCCCGGGCCGGCAGATCGAAGAGCACGGCCTGGCGTTCCCCCCAGTTGATCCAGGGCAACAGGAAATAGCCCGTCAGCAGCGGCCAGCCCGTGAAGAACCGCAGGCGCTGGAAAAAACCGCCGACGAAGCGCGTAAAGATCTTCTCGCGGCGCTGATAAAGGTCCTTCGGACCAAAGCCTTCGAGTCTGACCGGTTCTTCCGTGACGTTAGGGCCGTTCACTGGTTGCCTCTATTACTTCCGTCTCGTTGCGGGATTGTGAAAGTGCTACTGCTGGCTCAGGCTCTTCACGTAGCCCGCCAGAATGTGCGCCTTCTCATCGCCGAGAATGTCGGCAAAGGCGGGCATGTTGCCGTTGCGTCCATGGCGGATGGTGAAGGCGATCTGTTCCGGGCTGCCGCCGTAGAGCCAGATGTTGTTGTTGAGATTTGGCGCCCCGAGCAGGGGATTCCCCTCACCCTGCGCACCGTGGCAGGCCACGCAGAGGGTGTTGTACTGAGCTTCGCCGGCTGCAGCCATGTCCGCGTTGTGCTCCTGGCCGGCCAGGGACAGCGTGTACTGGGTGACGTTGGCCACCCCCTCATCGCCTAGGGCAGCGCCCCAGGGCGGCATGATGGCGTTGCGACCGCCGACGATTGCCGTCTTGATCGCATCGAAACCTTCGCCCCAGATCCAATCGTCGTCTGTCAGGTTTGGGAAGCCTAGACCGCCCTGGGCCGCGACGCCGTGGCAGGTGGAACAGTTGTTCAGATAGAGGCGTCGGCCGACCTGTTGCGCAACCCGGTCCGCGGCGAGCTCATCGGGACTCATGGCGGCGAGCTTCGTGTAGATGGGTGCGAAGCGGGCCTCGTGGCGGTCGACTTCGTCCTGCCACTGATCGAGAGACGTCCAGTCGGCGGTGCCCTTGATATTGCCGAGACCCGGATACCAGACAAGATAGCCAACGGCGTAGATGATGGTCAGGAGAAACATGCCGACCCACCACATGGGCAGCGGGTTATCGAGTTCCTGAATCCCATCGTACTCGTGCCCGGTTGTCTCCTCGCCGGACGTATGCCGATTCATGAGGAGGAACACGGCAGCGCCGATGAGGCTACCCATCGTTCCGATGATGATGAACCAGCTCCAGCCGCTACTCATGGGGTTGCTCCGTGTCGTTCTTCGTATCGACGGCGTCCTCGCCGTCCAGGGGGATTCGCCCGAGTTCCTCGAGCTTCTGCCTGCGGGAGGGCCAGTACACCCAGGCGACAAGCAGGCCGAAGCCCAGCGTTACCGCCAGGAGGGAGAAAATGGTTGCGTTCATTCGCCCTCCTGATAGTTGCGCATGTCGAGGCCCAGATTCTGCAAGTAAGCGATGAGAGCCGTTGCTTCTCTTTCTCCCGCAACCGCCGCCTGCGCACCCTCAATGTCCGCATCGGTGTAGGGCACGCCCAGGGTTCTGAGCGCGCGCATTTTTACCGCAGTGTCTTCACCATCGAGGGTGTTCTCAAAGAGCCAGGGATAGGCTGGCATGTTGGAGACCGGTACCACGCTGCGCGGGTCCATGAGATGCGCCGTGTGCCAGGCATCGCTGTAACGGCCGCCAACCCGGGCGAGATCGGGCCCGGTGCGTTTCGAGCCCCAGAGGAACGGGTGCTCATAGGCATCTTCACCGGCAACGGAGTAGTGGCCGTAGCGGGCCGTTTCCGCCTGCAGCGGCCGCACCATCTGCGTGTGGCAGACCGCGCAGCCCTCCCGCATATAAATGTCCCGCCCTTCAAGCTGCAGCGCCGTGAGGGGTTGCAGCGTATCGATGGGCTTGGACAGGTTGCCCCCGAAGATCAGCGGAAAGATCTGCACAGCGCCGCCGATGGAGACACAAACCAGGATGAAGGCCATGAGCAGGCCGATGTTTTTTTCCAGTGTGCTGTGGTTCATGCGTTGGCTCCTTCCGGGGCCACCAGAGGCGTTGCCGGAGCCGGTGCCTCGTCGCGACGCTCACCGCGTACGGTCTTGTAGACGTTGAAAGCCATGATCAGCATGCCCAGCAGGAAGATGGACCCACCGATGAAGCGCACGTAGTGGCCGGGGTAACTGGCCTCTACTGCTTCCGCGAAACTGTAGGTGAGGGTGCCGTCCACGGAGGTAGCCCGCCACATGAGGCCCTGCAGGAGGCCGTTCACCCACATGGAAGCGATGTAGAGCACCGTTCCCAGGGTAGCCAACCAGAAGTGCAGGTTGATGAGCTTCACGGAGTACATCTGCCCTTGATCTCGACCGTAAAGAAGCGGGATCAGGTGATACATGGCGCCAATGGAGACCATGGCTACCCAGCCAAGCGCGCCGGAATGCACATGGCCGATGGTCCAGTCCGTGTTGTGCGAAAGGGCGTTCACCGTCTTGATAGACATCATCGGACCTTCGAAGGTGCTCATGCCGTAGAACGACAGGGAGACGATGAGGAACTTCAGGATCGGATCTGTGCGGAGTTTGTCCCAGGCTCCGGAGAGAGTCATGATTCCGTTGATCATGCCGCCCCAGGAAGGCGCCAGCAGCACGAGAGACATCACCATGCCAAGACTTTGCGCCCAATCGGGCAGCGAGGTGTAGTGCAGATGGTGAGGCCCCGCCCAGACATAGATCGAAATCAACGCCCAGAAGTGCACGATCGACAGCCGATAGGAGTACACGGGGCGGCCGGCCTGCTTCGGCACGAAGTAGTACATGATGCCGAGGAAGCCCGCGGTCAGGAAAAACCCAACGGCATTGTGCCCGTACCACCACTGCATCATGGCATCCATGGCGCCGGCGTAGATCGAGTAGCTTTTTGTCAGGCTGACGGGTAACGCCAGGCTGTTGAAGATGTGCAGGATGGCGACGCCGATGATGAGCGCGCCGAAGAACCAGTTGGCGACGTAGATGTGCTCGATCCTGCGCTTCATGATCGTGCCGAAGAACACGACGCCGAACAGCACCCACACAACGGCGATGAGGATGTCGATGGGCCACTCGAGCTCAGCGTATTCCTTCGTCGTGGTGATCCCCATGGGCAGGGTGATGGCCGCGAGCAGAATCACCAGATTCCAGCCGAAAAACACCGTTTTCGCGAGGCCATGGGAGATCAGCGGCGTCCGACAGGTACGCTGCACCACATACAGCGCCGTGCCCATGAGCGCACAACCGCCAAAGGCAAAGATCACGGCGTTTGTGTGCAGAGGTCTGAGCCTGCCGAAGGAGAGCCAGGACGTGTCGAAATTCAGGGCCGGCCACGCGAGCTGACCGGCGATCAAGACACCGACGGCCATGCCGACGATGCCCCAGACCACGGTCATGACCGCAAACCAGCGGACAACCTCTATGTTGTATTGCGACCGCGATTGCCAGTTACAGGAGCGAGCTGTTGCGGGTGGATCGCAATGATGAAATGGGCCGCGACGAAGAAACG
>JBCDDI010000299.1:0-5090 GCA_039180365.1 Pseudomonadota bacterium | reverse complement strand
GTAAACGGTGTACTCGTCAGTTTTAGCAACGACTTTCATTCGGACCTCTCTGTCTCTTTTCTGTCTTACAGGCTCCCGGATGACCCGTAACTGATTGAAAAATATGAATTTTACTCGGACTCCCGGACGAGTCGGCGCGCACTGTAGCACAGCCGGGAGCCATATGGTTATTCCCAGGCGGTCATCCCATGGCTGAGCCATTTGAGTACAATGCGCGGCTCGATTTATCCCCGGCCGGGCCAGCATCTTCGCGGGCCGGCCCCGACCTAACTCCACGAGCAGCACATGGCAGCAGACAGCATTCCCGAAAAATCCAGCTACGTGGTGCGCTTCGCCGGTGACTCCGGCGACGGCATCCAGCTCCAGGGTCAGCAGTTCACCGTGGCATCAGCCCTCGGCGGCCACGATCTGGCAACGCTGCCGGACTTCCCGGCAGAGATCCGGGCACCAACGGGCACCCGCTACGGCGTCTCAGCCTTTCAGATTCAATTCGGCGGCGACCGCATCACTACGCCCGGTGACACGCCAGACGTGCTGATCGCCTTCAACCCCGCGGCGCTGGTGGTCAATCTGTCGCACCTTGCCGACGGCGCCACCATCATCACGGACGAAAACGCCTTTACCGCCCAGCGTCTGAAGCGCGCGGATCTGGCAACGAACCCTCTCGAGGATGGCTCACTCGACCGCTTTACGGTCCACGCCGTGCCGATCAGCGATCTGACCACCGCGGCCGTCAAGCCGCACGGTCTGGGGACGAAGGACTCCCTGCGCTGCAAAAACTTCTGGGCGCTCGGCCTGATGCTCTGGCTCTTCGATCAGCCTCGGGAAGCCACCCAGCGCTGGATCAGCATCAAATTCGCTAAGAACGAACAGGTCCGCGATGCCAACCTGGCCGCGCTCAATGCCGGTCACGCTTACGGCGAGACCATGGAGCTGTCCCACGACGTTGTGCAGCATCCGACCCCGGAAGCCGCCCTCTCGGACGTTGAGTACCGGACCTTAACCGGCGCTGAAGCGTTGTCCCTGGGCCTTGTGGCCGCCGGGGAACTCGCCGATATCAATCTCATGTTCTGCTCCTATCCGATCACACCGGCTTCCTCGGTGCTGCATCACCTGGCGGGCCTCGAAGATGCCGGTGTATCCACCTTCCAGGCCGAAGACGAGATCGCCGCCATCTGCTCAGCCCTTGGAGCAAGCTTCGCCGGCAAGCTGGGCATTACTTCCAGCTCCGGACCCGGCATTGCTTTGAAAACGGAAGCCATGGGTCTGGCCGTGGCCGCTGAACTGCCGCTCGTCATCGTCAACTCGCAGCGTGCCGGTCCATCAACGGGCATGCCCACGAAGACGGAACAGTCGGACCTTTATCAGGCGGTCTATGGCCGGAACGGCGATACGCCCATTCCCGTGATTGCCGCCCGCTCGCCGTCCGACTGCTTCGATGCGGCCATTGAGTCCGTGCGCATTGCCCTGCGGCACATGACCCCCGTAATCCTGTTGACCGATGGCTACATTGCTAACGCATCGGAGCTCTGGGCCCTGCCCGACTACGACGGCTATGCGGCAATCGATCATCACCAGCCGGATCCAGGCGCAGAGGGTGAGGTCTTCGTCCGCGATCCAGACACTCATGCCAGGGTCTGGGCGGCGCCCGGACATCCGGGCTTCGTGCATCGGGTCGGCGGCATCGAGAAAGACCTGGACTCCGGCAACATTTCCTACGAGCCGGCCAACCACCAGGCGATGACAGACCTGCGCCGGGCGAAAGTTGCAAGCGTTGCCGACTTCATCGGCGATCAGACGATCGACCAGGGCCTCAGCGAGGGCCTTGCGGTGGTTGCCTGGGGCTCCACCTACGGCACGATTTACCAGGCAGTGCAGGAAGCTCTGGCGGAAGGCCTTGCCGTTGGCCACATCCACCTGCGCCATATCAATCCGCTGCCAAAAAACCTGGGTGCGCTGCTCAATAACTACGATCGCGTCCTCGTGCCGGAACTCAATGACGGTCAACTGGCCACCCTGCTCCGCGACCGACTGCTCGTGGATGTCGTTCAGCTCAATAAGGTCACCGGGCAGCCGCTGACCGTGAGTGAGGTAAAGCAACAGATCCGGAAACTGGCCCCTGGCGGCACAATCCGGGAGGCAAGCAATGAGTGAATTGACCTTCAAGGACTTTGAAACCGACCAGGAGGTCCGCTGGTGCCCGGGCTGCGGCGACTACTCGATTCTCAAGGCCGTGCAGCGAACCCTCGCTGCCCAGGGGGCAACGCCGGAAAACACGGTATTTGTCTCTGGCATCGGCTGCTCTTCCCGGCTGCCCTACTACGTTGAAACCTATGGCTTCCATACGATTCACGGTCGCGCGCCGGCGATTGCTACGGGTGTAAAACTGGCTCGCCCGGAGGCGGATGTCTGGGTCATTACCGGCGATGGAGATGGTCTGTCCATCGGCGGCAATCATCTGATGCACGCCCTGCGACGCAACGTCGACCTCAATATCCTGCTGTTCAACAACGAGATCTACGGTCTCACGAAAGGTCAGTACTCGCCGACGTCCCGGCCGGGGACGACGAGCCCCTCGACGCCGCACGGCTCCTTCGACGCGCCCGTACATCCCTGCCAGCTGGCCCTCGGTGCCGGCGCCGGCTTTATTGCGCGTGGCGTAGACATCGATCAGAAAGGTCTACCAGGCATTCTTGCCGCAGCGAACGATTACGAGGGTGCCGCCTTCGTTGAGATCCTGCAGAACTGCATCGTCTACAACAAAGATGTGTTCGACGACGTGGTGAATAAGAAGCAGGCGGCAGACACGCAGATCCATGTTGAGCACGGTGAACCGCTGATCTACGGCAAAGCGCGCGACAAGGGTCTGCGCCTGAATCCGCAGACCTTGAGCCTCGAGAGCGTGACCCTCGGTGACGGGGTCAGCGAAGCTGATCTGATGGTGCACGATGAGACCAATCCAACGCTCGCCGGCCTGCTGCTGACCATGTCGGCCCCGCTGCCGACGGCCATGGGTGTGATTCATCGGGTTCCGCGCCCTGCCTTCGATAAGCAGTTCTGGCAGCACAAGCCAACCGATCGGCGGGCCCGTGTCCTCGAGCTTCTGCGTCATGGCAATATGCTCGACAGAAGAGTTGACAATAAAATCGGCTCCGACGCCGCTTGACCCTCCCCGCAGGCCGCATTCAGCGGCCTGCGTTTCCATACCACTCAGAAAACCTTCGATTTCGTCACAATTCGTTACCAGAGGTAACGAAGGGCTGGACTCGCGCCCTGTAAACGCTAAAATGCGCTGACCATATTGGTCAGACCAGATTGGTACTAGCAGTTTGGTCTGATCAGCAGCGTTCTAAGAGAAGTAATGAGCAAGCACGACGAAATCGCAGAGGTCCTCACCCGCGACATCCTGGTTGGCCAGTATCGCGTCGGTGAGCGCCTGCCTTCCGAAAGAGACCTGGCGAGCCGCTTCGATGCCAATCGCGGTGCTGTTCGCGAGGCCATGAAAAAGCTCGAGCAGCTGGGCATTGCTGTCATTCAGCCGGGTGGCGCGCGGGTCGCACCGCTCTCAGAGGCCAGTCTCGACGTAATCGGCACCCTCCTTGCCCTCGACCACGTGCCGGACAGACAGCTCGTGGATCAGATCCTGCAGACCATCAGCGCCCTCCTGCAGACGGCCGTGATCTCCGCCGTGCAGCGCCTCGATGACGAAGGTCTGATGACGGTCCGCGATCTGATCCGACCGATCTGGGCAGAGGGTCTTGAGGAAGACGCCTACTTCGAAGCACAGCTCAATATGTTCCAGGGCATCATGACTGCAAGCGGCAACCTGCCCGTGCAGCTCATCGCCCGGTCCCTGCTCGAGCAGTTCCATCCGAATATGGAACCCCTGCGCGGCTTCGTCACACCGGACATTTCCACCCACAGCGCCATGGCGCGCCAGCTCGATAGCGCCCTGGCCGACAGAAATCTCACCGCCATACGTACAACGCTGAACGAGATTGCCCAATTTCACCGCGAGCGCATGCAGAAGGCCTTTGACGCCTTCGAAGCCGCTCAACAACCTGCCAGTCTGGAGGCCTCCGCATCATGATGCGCAAATTTGTCGTCCCCGCTCTTGTGGTCATTGCATCGATCTTCGGTGCGGTGACGCTGCTCGCAACGAGCCCGCAGCTCGAGCCTTCAGGCGTCGAGCCGATCGCGGCAACGGTACGTGTCCGCGAAGTGGTGCCGGAGCCCATTCAACTCACCGTGCACTCGCAGGGTACCGTCGTGCCCAATACGGAAAGCGAACTGATCCCGGAAGTCTCCGGCCGGGTTATCTGGAAATCACCGTCGCTCGTAAACGGCGGTTTCTTCGAAGCCGGCGAGCCGCTGCTCCGCCTTGAGGACAACGACTACCGCTCAACGCTTGCCCGGGCACAATCCTCACTGACTCGCGCCGAAGCAGAGTTCGAGCACGCGCGCTTCGAATATCAACGCCTGAAGAGCCTGGAAGACCGGCAACTCGCCAGCCGCTCACAGATCGAGAATCAACTGCGCGCCTTCCGCGTGGCAGAAGCCTCGCTCACCGATGCCCGCGCGGCCTACCAGCAGGCCAACCGTGATCTCGCTCGGACTGAGATCAAAGCACCCTTTACCGGCCTCGTCCGCCAGGAGTCCGTCGACATTGGCCAGTTTGCGAGCCGCGGCATGTCCATCGCCACGATTTACGCCGGTGACCAGGCGGAGATTCGATTGCCTATTGCCGACCGGCAGCTCGCCTTCCTGAATCTGCCCATCGGCCACCGCGGGGAACTGCCGGAAGAACAGCAGCCTAAAGTTCGGCTCACGGCCGACTACGCTGGCCAGACTTTGAGCTGGGACGGTCGGATAGTCCGCACAGAAGCACAGATCGACACCGCAAGCCGCATGGTGCACGTCGTTGCCAGAGTCTCGAACCAGGAGCAGGATGTGCCTCTCAACGTCGGCCTTTTTGTGAATGCAGAAATCGAGGGCCTGCTGGTAGAAGACGTGGTTGTCATGCCGCGCAACGCGCTCCGCAATGGCAATCGCGTGCTCGTGGTAAACGCAGAGAACAAGCTCAACTATCG